>JAVVPW010000024.1:0-17603 GCA_036655575.1 Bilophila sp. | reverse complement strand
AACTCCGGGATAAGGCCGTTGAAGGCGGTGGCAAAGGTTTTGGCCATGCTGTCCACCTGATCCTTGTAGTAGGGCACTCCCCGCTCCATGTTCTCGTTGGTGTCGGGGGTGACGCCGGGGCCGCTGATGTAGGTCAGGCCGTCTATTTCTGGTGCCTGAAACCACGCTCTGCCGGTGTGCAATCCCGGCCAGTCCGGGTGCGGCGCGTCAACCAGAATGGGGAGGCGTTCGTTTTCAAATTGCGCAAGCCAGCGCGCGCTGATGTCTGTCTGCAATTCCATGAGCGCATCTCGCCGCCACTCCTTCACCCGATCCTCAATCTGATCCGGCATGGCTGCCGCAGGAGTTCCTTCCTCTGCACGGTAGGCAAAGACGCCCAGATGCTGAAACTGTGTTTCTTCAACAAACGAACACAGCTCCTGGTACTGCTCGTCAGTCTCGCCGGGAAAGCCGACAATGAGCGTTGTGCGCAACACCGCGTCCGGGAAAACCGACCGGATGCGATCCACCACTTCACGCGGATTGCGGGCAAAAGGCCGCCCCATGCGCGACAAGATAGCCGCGTTTGCGTGCTGCACGGGAACATCAAAATACGGCACAAACGGACTGCCCGCATCCCGCAGATAGTGCAACAACTCCATGGTGACACCCGCAGGATAGAGATAGAGCAAGCGCAGGCGCTCAAGGCCTGACAACGGCAAAAGTCCGTCTAGCAGCGTGCGCAGATCCTGCCCGGTACCAAGGTCTTCACCCCATGCGGACAGGTCTTGCGCCACCAGATCCAGTTCCTTGACTCCCTGATCGAGCAGGAAGCGCGCCTCTCGGACAAGCATGTCCTTGGGGTGCGAACGGTGCTTGCCGCGAATGGAGGGGATAGTGCAAAACGAACAGGCGTGACGGCAACCATCGCTGACTTTGAGCCACGCATAGGACGGCCCTGTGCTCAAGAGGCGCCCCGCAGGCGCGTTTTCCGGGAGTCCCAGCGCACGGGCAAGCAGGAGAGGCCAGCGTTCAAGATCGCTGTTGTCGAGCCAGAGATCCACTTCCGGCAATTCTGGCGCCAGCTCCTTTGCACTGTACCGCCCGACAAGACACCCTGCCACAGCAAGGAGAGGGCGCTTTGGCAGGTCTTCAATATCTGCAATGATCTGGGCAAGGGTGCGCACGGATTCCTCTGTCGCGGGCTGAATGAAGGCGCAGGTATTGACAAACACAAGCTCTGCGTCTTCTGGTTCGTCCACAGGGATAAGATCGACACCGAGCGACCCCAGAAGCCGTTCCGTATCCACCCTGTTTTTGGGACAACCAAGACTCGTGGAATAACAGCGCAAAGAGCGTGACGACGCCTCAGAAGAAGAAAGCATAAGACCTCACGGACGTTGAAGGGCAGGAATGGGTTTCAGCAAAATTTTTCAGGCGGTGCGGTTGACGGAGATTGCGATTGACGGCAAACTGCATCACATACCGAGTGCGGCACTGTGACGGCGCCTTCCGTCTTTACGCACTCTCCCCGTGATCTGCAAGGTTTCACAAAGGACTTTTGATGAGCGCATCCGCCTCTTCCAACGTTTCCGGCATTCTTGAGAGCAGCACGACTCTCGTTCTTGCAACCCGCAATCAAGGTAAAGTGCGTGAGCTAGAAGAACCCCTGTGCGCTTTTGGTTTGCGTGTGGTGGGGCTTGACGCTTTTCCTGATCTCCCGGAAGTGGAAGAAACAGGCACCACGTTTGAAGAAAACGCCCTGCTCAAAGCTCGAACCGTTGCGAAACAAACCGGCCTGACCGCCATTGCAGACGATTCAGGACTGGAAGTCGATGCGCTAGACGGTGCCCCCGGCGTGTATTCCGCCCGCTACAGCGACGACATGCCCGCCTTACAGGCACTGGCGGATCTTTCACGCGATGAACGCAATGTCATGAAATTGCTTGCTGCTTTGTCGTCTGTACCGCTTGGCAACCGTTCGGCACGGTTTCGCACTGTCATGGCAGTGTGTACGCCACAAGGTCGCACCCTTGTCGCTACAGGTCAATGGGAAGGCAGAATCGTGTACGCACCGCGTGGCACCAACGGCTTTGGCTATGATCCCGTCTTTTTCGATCCTGAACTTGGGCGCACCGCCGCCGAACTCAGCCGAGAAGAAAAAACGGCTCGTAGCCACCGAGGCAACGCCCTGCGGGAACTCTTTCGGCTCTGGGCGCCGTTTTGGGAGAGCGCGAGGCCTTGACTTTTATCCCGCTGGCTGTGACTCTACACCACGAAACCTGATTCAGTATGACCTTTGCATATACGACGCGATACGTTTTCTATTCCTCGCATCAGACAGGAGAACCCTATTATGGATCAAATCAAAACAGGTGTGACGCTCTGCAAAGCCATTATGCGCAACGGCTACGACGCCTACGCCATCAACGCGCCTTTACAGAAAATCATCATCGACCAGACCCGGATCATGGATGTGGACATTGCCTGCGCCTGCGATCCAGAAACGCTGTACAAAATTTTCCCCAACGCGCAGCCTTTCACGGAAGAAGGCGCTATGGCGATCATCCATGAAAACAATGTAACCTTGCGCTTTTACCCGACAGATATTGAAGACGCTTCGCACCCGGAACGGGGGCAACTGCGTATCACCCCCCGCATGTTGCGGATGCTGCAAGAGCTGAATCAGGCCTATAAGTTTGATCAGGCGTTGCACGACGGTACGGAATCGCAAGGATTTGAGGACTTCAACACTGAAGGATGCGTGAAGTTTGTTGGCATCCCCGGCGTGACGTTGAGCTACAATTATCTGCTTGCTATCCGCGCCCTGCGGTACGCTGCCAACTTTGATCTTCCCGTAGAACCCCATACCTGGATGGCGATCATCCAGTCTGCCAACCGCATTCTTGACTATGTGCCTGCTCGTGAAATCATGGAGGAATGGCGCAAGGTTGCGGCGGAATCTATGTGGAAGTTTGTTCAGCTTCTGTTTGATGCCCAGATCCTTCACGGCTTGATGCCTGAAGTGGCGGCGCTTGCGTGCGTCACGCAGGAACGCAACGACGACGGCGTGATGGAAGATGTCTTTAGTCACACCATCGAATGTATGCGGCTGTATCCTGAAGACGGACTCAGCATGGACTGGTACGGGGTGCTTGCGACCATGTTCCACGATGTAGGCAAGCTCTACACCGCAGAAAACATCGACGGGCGCTGGACATTCTATCAGCATCACCGCGTGGGCGCAGGCGTCACCCGCAAGATTTTGCGGCGTCTGCACTTCAGTCCTGAAGACATCGACCTGATCTGCCATCTTGTTCGGCACCACATGATGTTCCACTTCATGCTCACTGACCGTGGCATCCGCCGCTTCAAGTCCTTGAGCGAAACCTCTCGCCTCATCTCGCTTTGCCGGGCGGATATCAAGGCCAGAGGGGGAAGCTACACCTATTTCAACCACAACCAGAAATACCTTGAACGTGCGGAAACGGCTGAAATCATGCTCGAACCGCTCCTCAATGGCAACGAGATCATGGAAAACACCGGACTCCCTCCGGGCCCTGCCGTTGGCACCATCCGCGAGGCACTCCTTAAAGCGCAAGTTGCAGGAGAAGTCAGCGACATGGCCTCAGCCGTTGCTTTTGTGAAGAGATATACCGTGTAAGAGCGATGGAGGGGGAACTTTTTGAAGAACGTTCCCCTCCTCAAGTTCCCCTCCTCCGTATCTGTGCCTGCCCCTGTAGCCGTTGGTATCCCTGCACTATGATTGATATTTTGAATCTGACGTATCCTGAATGTGAGCATTTCATCACCACAGAGCTTAAGCAGCCGAGGTTTCGGGCGGCGCAGGTCTGGCAATGGTTGTGGCAAAAACACGCCACAACGTTTGAGGCCATGACGGATGTTTCCAAGGCCTTGCGGGCGTTGCTTGCAGAAACAGCCGAAATCGTTCTTCCAGAAATCGTGACGGTGCAAACCTCGTCCGACGGCACGGAGAAACTGTTGCTTCGCCTGCGCGACGGTGCGCTTGTGGAAACAGTCATCATTCCGAGTACCGGACAAGATGGTTCCGTGCGCATTGCCCAGTGCGTGTCATCGCAAATCGGCTGTGCGATGGGCTGCACCTTCTGTAGTACCGGCAGTATGGGGTTTGTGCGCAACATGACCGCCGGGGAAATCCTTGGGCAGGTGCTTGTAGCGCGGATTCGACTTGGTGACGATCACATCGACAGACCGATCATCCGCAATCTTGTGTTCATGGGCATGGGAGAGCCGTTGCTCAATCTGACCGAAGTCACCCGCGCTCTTGAAATCCTCCACCATGACAGAGGGATGGACTTTTCTGCACGCCGCATCACCGTCTCGACGTGCGGCATCAAGTCTGGTCTGCGCGAACTTGGTGACAGTGGCCTTGCCTACCTTGCCGTCTCGTTGCACGCGCCCAATCAGGAACTCCGCGCCAAGATCATGCCGAAGGCCGCGCACTGGCCTCTGGACGAACTTATGGACACGCTGGCAAGCTATCCGCTCAAGACCCGTGAGCACATCACGTTTGAATACCTCCTGCTCGGTGGCGTCAACGACACGCCTGAACACGCCCGCGAACTCGCTCGGCTGGTTTCTCGCGTCAAAGGAAAGCTCAACCTCATCGCCTACAACCCTTCGGAAGGGCAGCCCTATCAGGCTCCCACGCCAGAAGCGATCCTGAGCTTTGAGAAAATCCTCTGGGCTAAAGACATCACCGCTATTTTGCGCAAAAGCAAAGGGCAGGACATTCAGGCTGCCTGCGGTCAACTGAAAGCCACATGGGAAAAAGCCTAGAGCAGGCGATCTGAAGAAAGCTGAAAGAAGCTGACGGAAGGCGAACTGGAAGAAGGTGAGCTGAAAGAAGGCGAACGTTTCAGGTGAGAGGGGGGCTTTAGAAGTCCCCCTCTCTCTTTTACGTCCTAAACGTGGATCAATTCATAGTGTGAGGAGCCAAGGCCGATGGATTCGCCGTAGGTGACTTGCATGAGTCCGACGGTGTTTTTCCAGCGGGCGGTGAATTTGTCTTCGCCGACACCGTTTGAGGTGCAGGGGGTGGGGCCGGTATCAAGACCTGCGCCATGTCCCGTGTGTCCGGGGGTGTGCTCAGGGCAGGTGAGGCTCTGGGCGGCGGTGACAAGATCGTAACAAGCCTTGTCAAGCGCAACAGGGTCGAGCGAGGCCAACAGGCCGATGTCTGGCACAAGCGGGGCGTCACTCCACGCAGCGCAGTCGCAGTCTGGGGTAACGTTGAGGACAAAATTGAGATAACACACCCGCTTGTCTTGCACAGCGCCGTAGGCGTATTCTGTCAGACGCTCCACAAAAGCCGGAAGCGCGGTTGCCCAGTCAATGGCAATGGCTTTAGGCTGGCAGACCGTGATGCACTCAAAACACCCGATACATTTGGCGGTGTCGATGTGTGCTTTTTTGTCTTCACCAAGCGTAATAGCGTGTTGCGGACAGATCTTTTCGCATTGCCCACAGCCGATGCAGAGCTTTGATTGCGTGAGAACCTTGGTGGCGTGCTGGTCGCGTTTGCCCTCTACGGAGGCGCAACCCATCGCAAGATTCTTGATCGCACCGCCAAACCCCGCCATTTCGTGTCCTTTGAAGTGCGAAAGCACAACCATGGACGGGGCACGCCGGATTTCCGTTGCGATGTGAACCTGTTTGAAATGCTTGAGGTTCACGTCAACGAGTTCGTCATTGAGTCCACACAGTCCGTCTGCGATGATGATCGGCGCGTTGACGGTGGCAAAGGAAAAACCATGCGCGTAGGCTGTCAGCAGATGGTCGAGGGCGTTGCTCCGTGAGCCGCTGTAGAGCGTTGTCGTGTCCGTCAAAAACGGCTTGCCGCCCGCTGCCATCACCTTGTCCACCACAGCACGGGCAAAGGTGGGGTTCAGATAGGTGTCGTTGCCGTATTCACCAAAGTGGAGCTTGATCGCGGTGAGGTCATCCTTGTGTACAATGTCTGACAGCCCCACAGCCTCACACAGGCGTGCGATTTTAGCAATCTTGCTGTCTGAATGCTTGCGGGTACGGATGTTTGCGAAATAGACTTTCGAGGTCATGGCGTCCTCTTCTGGATGAAGTTGCAGGGTCATGAACGCTACAGCTCATGCCCCTGTGAAATGACGAAGAAACGACTTAGTTCTTGGGCTGTTCATCGTTTGCGGGAGCAGCAGGCGTTGCGGCTGGCGCATCAGGCGTTGCAGCCGGAGCAGCGGGTGCGGCGGCGGGTGCGGCAGTTGTGCCAGCGGGCGCGGCCTTGGCAGGCGCAGTGGGCGCGTCTTCAAGACGCACATCAAGGATGGTGGATTCTTGTTTCAGGCGGGAGCTTGACGTGTAGTTGTAGGTCAGGGACGTGATCACGAACAAAACAGCCATGAATGCGGTCAGTTTGGCAAGCAGTCCGCCCGCGCCGGTGCTGCCGAACACAGAAGCGTTGCCTCCGCCAAAAATGACGCCCATCCCTTCCTTGCCCGCCTGGAGCAGAACAAGAATGACAAGGGTCACGCATACGATTACATGTAAGGTAAGGATCAATGTCTGCACGGTAAAAACTCCTCAGCAGACGGAGATACGCCTGCGCTGAACCGACGCTGTGTGTCGGGATGGTACATCGTGAATAGCAAAGAACGCTGAAAATGAACGCTGTGCAGCGATCGCCATTTATGCCAGTTGATCGGCACGAATGATGTCGGCAAAACTTTTCGCCTGTAAAGAAGCGCCACCTACCAGAAGACCGTTTACATTGTCAAGCGCAAGGATCTGGCGGGCGTTGACGGGCTTCACACTGCCGCCGTAGAGAATGCGCAACGTCCTGCCTTCAGAACCGAGAATGGTGCTCAAGATTTCACGCACTTGCGCATGAGCTGCAACGATGTCCTCTTCTGACGCCACCTTGCCTGTCCCGATAGCCCAGACAGGTTCATAGGCAATGGCAAGGCGCTTGAGCGTCTGGTTGCGCGCAGTTTCTGGCAAAGCCTGTAAGCCTGCAAGGCCGGCTTCGAGCTGGGCACGAAGGACAGCTTCCAGTGCGCCGTTTTCCCGTTCTGCAAGGGTTTCACCGATGCAGATCATGACACAAAGCCCCTGTTCCAGCGCGAACATCGTTTTTGCACCCACAAAGGACGAGGATTCGCCAAGGAGGTGCCGCCGTTCGGAATGTCCGGTCAGTACCCAGGTGCAGCCCGCGTCAAGCAGCATGGCGGGGGATATTTCGCCCGTAAAGGCACCATCGGGAGCGGGATACACGTTTTGCGCGCCGATGGTGACGCCGTGTACCTTGTCGAGTCCCTCTTGTGTGGCGTCAAAAACCGTGAACGGCGCAAAAATGACCACATCGCGGTTGTCCGGTGCGCCGCCGAGCAGGGTGGCAAGTTCACGAGCGGTGTCCCGCGCCTCGGCACGGGTCTTGAACATTTTCCAGTTGGCTGCAACGAGACTGCGCATGGTGGTTCTCCATATACTGACAGTTTATGCCAAAAAACGCTGTGGCATCAGTCGGTCAGACGTTGTGGCATGTCCAGAACATACACCAGCGCATCTTCGCCAGTGTCAGGGTAGTAGCCGCGACGCACACCCGCTTGTACAAAACCAAAAAAGCCGTAAAGGCAAAGGGCAGGGGTGTTGGTGACACGCACCTCAAGAACAGCCTTCACTATGCCCATTTTTTTTGCTATCCGCAAGACAAGCCCTAAAAGGCGTTGCCCGTATTTTTGGTTTCGTCTGTCCGCACGCACGGCGATATTGAGGATTTCCAGTTCATCCGGGGTGTGGTATACCGAAACATAGGCCACGAGTTCCCCTTTTTTCAGCGGATCGTGCGAGGTTTCGCGGAGTCCAAAGGCGGCAAAACAGCTTTGCTGAAAGGCACTCTGAAATTCTTTTTCCGTCCACGGCAGGGAAAAGCTCTGGCGTTCCAGTGCAACCAGCTCCGCGCTGTCGTCTGAAGTCAGGTGAACAAACTCAGGCAGATCGTTTGTCGCTTTGTCCGCTTGTGTCGCTTCAGGTGCAGGGTAACGCGAGGGTGTAACAGGATTTTGGGTATGCAAACGACGTTTCCTTTGAGGTCTGCCCCTGAGGGCAGGGCGCTGATCGAATTTACAGACGAGCAGGATCGTCCTCTGCTGTTGGGGCCGCGCTCAGAAGCGGCGCGTCTGGGCTTGCGCCACCGGGTGGTTGGGGTTGCGCTACGCGACGCTGCCGGGCGAGTCTATGTGCGCAAGCGTGTGGCGTCACTGGAGCTGTATCCGTGCTGCTGGGATTTGTCCGCCACAGGCCCTGTCCATGCGGGTGAATCCCGAGAAGGTGCGGCACGGCGTCTGCTTGCCGCAGGTATCGGGATTCGTGAGGCGGAACTGACACAGCTTGCCGCGTTCAGGCCGATGCAAAGCGGTGCGCGGTTGCATGTGACCTTCTTTGTTGCCAGATCTCGCATCGAAAGCCCGCGTCCCAATCCCGATCTGGTCAGCGAAGGCCTGTTTCTTGACAAGGACGAGCTGGACGGTCTGGCCTGTCATTTCCCCGACCTGCTCACCCCAGCGCTCCTTTGGGTCATCCGCACTGGCTGGCTGGACTGAAAAGCGGGCGGTGTCCCGGCTTTGCCCGCTGTCAGCACTCAAGCAACAGGTCTTTGTACTTGACGGGGTCTTCAAGGGTTATCCCGGCACCTCGGAGAACCGTGGTGAGGGGGTCAGCGTCGATGTGGGTGGGGAGGCTGGTCACTTTGGTGATGCGGGCGGCGAGGCCTCGCAGGAGTGCCCCCCCTCCGGTGAGCAGGATGCCCTGCCGCATGATGTCCGCGCCAAGCTCTGGCGGTGCGGTTTCAAGAATCCCAAGAATCGCCTCAAGGATTTTGTTGACAGTGGGCTGAAGGGCTTCACGGATGTGGGCGTCGGTGAGGCGCACGGTTTTGGGGCTTGCCGTGCTCACATCCTTGCCGGAGACGTCCATGCAAAGGGGTTCTGGAGAGACGTCTACCGCGCCGATGGTGATCTTGATTTTTTCCGCCATGTTTTCGCCGACCACCAGCATCATGTTTTCCTGAAGGAAACGCTGAATCGCCGCTGTCATCACATCGCCCGCGACTTTGATCGAACACGAGCTTGCCATCGAACCGAGCGTGATGATCGCCACATCTGTTGTGCCCCCGCCGATGTCAACAACCATGCTTCCGACAGGCTCAAGCACAGGCAAGCCCGCGCCGATAGCCGCCGCCACAGGCTCTTCAATCAGCTTGACACTTCTGGCGCCAGCCTGAGTTGCGGCTTCAGCTACAGCGCGGCGCTCCACGTCGGTGATGTTGGTCGGGACGCAAATCACCACGTCAGGCCGCATCTGCGCCCAGCCGCTGATTACTTTGCGCAAAAAATGGGAGATGAGCACTTTTGCCGTGTCAAAATCAGCGATCACGCCGTCTCGAAGCGGACGAATGGCACTGATGTTTTGCGGGGTGCGTCCGATGTATTCCTTGGCTTCGTGCCCAACAGCCAGCACCCTGTTTTGCACGGTGTCGCGTGCGACCACGGAAGGTTCATTGATGACAATGCCCTGAGAATGCACATAGACAAGGGTGTTGGCGGTTCCCAGATCGACAGCGATGAGTTTTCGCATCATGTTCAATCTTCCTCATTCAGGGGAGCGGCGGGTGCCGTGTCCGGGTCGTAGGCTAGAGCACCGTCCCGATGAACCTTGGCGCGGGGAAGCAAGGTCTTGAGTCTGTGCCGCAGGAAAAGCAGTTCCAGATGTTGTGCCAGATGCGCAACAGCCATTCTGGCAAAGGCACGCAGATTTGGGGGAAGAGGGCGGGGGTTTAGCCCGGCAAGACAAAGCACACCGCACGTCACCTTGTTCATCTGCACCGGCAGGCACATGACAGACTGAAAGGTGGGAACCTGCGGGAGCTTGCCAAACAAGGGGGTGCTTGGTGAGCCGTCTGTGCCTTCGGCGTGGACAGGCACTTCGTTGCGAAAGACCCAGCTGATAAGCCCGCCACCGTTGAGGGGCAACTCCGGCATGGGGGTGGTTTCGTCTATGAGCAGGGGCGTGTTTTCACCTTCCACCGTATAGGATGGGCTGCCCTCCGCACTCGAAGCAAAGGTCACATAGTCAAACCCGGTGCTTTGCGAGAGCAGTTCCAGAAAGTTGGCGAGGTATTCCCGCCATTGGGGGTGGCGCGCACCAAGCTCGGAAAGTTCTTCAAGGCGATCAAAATAGTGCCGCATTTCCTCGGCATCGTTGGCGAGTCCGGCGGAATGGGTCTGTCTGGCGATGTGCCGTGCGAAACGGTGCAACAGCATCTGATCGTCTTCGGTAAAGCAGCGCGGTCGTACACTGTCAACACACAAAGCCCCACCTTCAGGCAGGTGACACCCCATGAAGGCGGCAATAGCTTCTTCCTCTTCTTCCCTATAATAGCCGAGAAAGGCGTGTCGCCTGTCAAGGTTGTTGACGATGACGGGCTGGCGGTGGCGTAAGATCCAGCCTACAAGTCCTTTTCCCGGTGTGATGCTGACCTCCTGGACAAAAGGACTGTCGTCTGTGGAAGACAGGGCAAGCTCGTAATTGCCCGCCTGATCTGGCAGAAAGAGCACGGCGCTGTGGGCGTCAAACGTCGTGCGCACCAGCGCGAGAAGGGTGTTGTCGTTGTCATGAGGCGTGGTCATGCGATTCTCTTTGTGAAGCTTTATACTATGTTATAGGAAATACAGCACAGGCGCGCGTGTTTCGTCCTTCTGTAAAAAGAGAACAGCCTCACGCAAGAAGCCTCGCCTAACATAACAGGGGGCGGGTAGCCATGCAACTGTCTTTTGTTCTGAAAATCGTCCTGATGCACGAGCTTTTTGCGTGACTTTGTTCTACAAGAGAGACTTGGGGACACGCAGGCTAAAACGCCTCGGTGCAGGGCAAGGGCACGGATGAACGCTTTTTTCGGGAGGTATGGAGTTGTCAAAGCATGTCCGGTAGTGTAAGAAAACGAAAGAGGAATACTCCATTCCTCCTCTGTTCTGTATTGATTGCCGGTTACCGAGAAGGCTGGTAGCGTTGCTGTGTCCTGAAAAGACACGGAGTTGGGTGTGGTTGCAGGTGGAGCCATGTTGTCTCTTCACCCTACGCAAATCTCGGACAGGCGTGCAGTATTTTTTTGTATGTCCCCTTTAGATTCTCCTGTGTCGTGGCCGTGAAAAGATGCAAAACGGCGATGAACTGAAGAGGGCGGAAGGCCAGAAAGGCGACTTTAATTCGGTCGCGGAGGAAACAGTTTTGATCAACGTACTTGTCGTCGATGACTCGGCTTTCTTCAGAACAGCCATTTCGCGGATGCTCGCCAGTGATCCGGGAATCCAGATTGTAGGAATCGCCCGGGATGGTGACGAGGCTCTTGAGCAAGTGCGAAAACTCAAGCCCGATGTGATTACCCTTGATATTGAAATGCCTCGGCGCGATGGTTTGTCCACGTTGCAGGTGATCATGGCTGAAATGCCCATGCCGGTGATTATGGTCAGTTCGCTCACGGTCGAGGGTGCGGAAGCCACACTCAAGGCGCTGGAACTCGGCGCTATGGATTTTATTCCTAAATATCAAGGCAGCAGTGTAGCGCATCTTGATGTCGCTGAGTTGAGCAACGATCTGTGCACCAAGGTCAAGGCCGTTGTGTCTAGAGCCCGCAGATTCCCGATTCGGAGCAGACCGCTCGGAGGGACGTTTGCTGGCCTGCCTTCGACCCGGACAGGGGCACCCCGCCTGACGACGCCCCCGCCCCCACCTCCCAGAGTGCCCGTAGCACCGCGCCCGCGCTTGCGCACAGGACGCCCGAACCGCGATATTGTCGCCATCGGCGTCTCTACAGGCGGGCCGCCAGCCGTACAAAAGGTGCTGTCCGCCTTTCCTGAAGATTTTCCTGCCTGTATTTTTATCGCGCAGCACATGCCGGGCACCTTCACCGGGCCGTTTGCCAAGCGGCTGGACAATGTTTCGCGTCTGACTGTCAATGAAGCGGAAAATGGGGACAAAATCCAGAACGGCATGGTGTATGTCTGCCCAGGGGGCAAGCATCTTCGGATCGACATGCGCGGTGCTTTGCCGCACCTGTCTGTGGTGACAGAGCCTGCAGCCGCCTTGTACAAGCCTTCTGCCAGCGTCCTTATGGAGTCTGTGGGGCAGTGCATGGGCAGTCGCTCGGTGGGTGTCATCATGACCGGGATGGGAAGCGATGGTCTTGAAGGGATGAAGATTCTCAAGAGTAAGGGCGGTGTTGTCCTCGCGCAAAACGAAGCGTCTTGTGTGGTCTATGGGATGCCAAAGGCCATCGTGGATGCGGGACTTGCGGATGAAGTGGTGGATCTGGAGGCTCTTCCAGACGCCATCATGGCTGCCCTCTATAAATAATATAAGGGGTTCGGCGTGTGGCAAGGTGTGCCACAAGCGCCGTGTGCAAAATACTGGAATAGGAAAAAAGGGAGCAGGTGCCGCTTGTCAATACACTTGTTGCAAGGGATTGCGCCTGTAATCCCCCGAAAAAATGGGAACACGTTTTCACGCCCGGAGGGCCGAGAATGAGTACATGCGCGAACCAGTCTGAACAGCTTGTCCTAGAAAGGTTGTCCAGCGAAGATCCGGCAGCTGTACGGAGCGCCGCGTTTGAGGCTGGAGACATGGGGCTGGAATCCGCTTTGGGACTCCTGGTACAACACATCCATAGCCCTAACCCCGGAATCCAGGAAGCAGCGGAAGATGCGTTACGCAAAATCCGTGGCACAGCCGTTGTTTCGGCGGTGGCACCGCTTTTGCGCTCTGAAGATGCGTCTGTCCGTAACAGCGCCATGGATATTCTGCGAGAAATCAGTTCCGACGATATCAAGGCCATGCAATTGCTGGTGCAGGACTCAGACCCTGACATCCGTATTTTTGCCGCCGATATTCTGGGTACTTCAGAATCACCCATGGCTGTGGCGATCCTTTCAGAAGCGCTGTTTACCGATACAGAGGTGAATGTCCGCTATCAGATCTGCATCAGTCTGGGAGAGCTTGGTTTCCCAGAAGCGGCGGGAACCTTGAGCAAAGCGCTCAAGGACGAGGAATGGGTGCAGTTTGCTGCGGTGGAGGCGCTGGCGAAAATCCGAGCGGATTCTTGCGCGGACATCTTGATCAATGCCCTGCGCAACTGTTCAGAGCTGGTGGCGTCAACCATCATCACCGCGCTTGGCGAGATGGGCAATGTGCGCGCTGTACCTATCCTGCTCCAACGTCTGGACGAGGCCAGTGGGCCGTTGCGTAACAAGACCGTCATGGCGATTGTCCAGATTCTGGGTGCCCCGTCCCTTGGGCTGTTCGCTCCAAAAGATCTGACAAAATTCCGTACCTATTTGCTCGTGGCGCTGACCGACGAAGACGAGGACATCATCGAAGCCGCCCTGACCGGACTTTCCGGGGTAGGGGTGGGCAGTGTGGAAGCCTCCAGAGCCGTGCTCAAACTCATCGAACGCCTTGACCCCATGCGCGGACACGATCTGGTGTTGCTTGCCCAGCGCTGTCTGGCCTCCATTGGCTACACCGAAGGGCTGCACGAGGGCTTGCTTTCCGGGAACGATCAAGTGGTGCAAGCCGTAGTAGAAGCGTGCGGGAGCATCGGTTGTCGGCGGTGCATCGGCCTTATCATCGAACAGTTTTTTACCTTCAACCGCGACCTGCAACGTCTGGCTATCTACCATCTGGCTGCTTCGGCAGACAAAACAGACGTGAGCTTCTTTATGGAAGTGCTGGAACAGGCTGAAGACCCGCAAGTTATCAAGGAAGCCTTGAGCTTTGTGGGACAACAGGCACTGTGTACTGTGGCGGCACCGCAGTTGCTGCATTTTCTCGAACACGCTGACGATGATGTGAAAGAAGCGGCGCTTGACGCTTGTCTTGCCATGCAAAGTCCTGAAGTCAACGCCCAGCTCACGGGACTGTTCAGCAGTCGTAACCCGCTCATGCGTCTGATGGCGACCTATTCGATGGGACGCATCGACGCCACGCAGTATCTGAACGATCTGTCTGTTGCGCTGGAAGACGAGATTCCTGACATCCGCAAAGTGGCGCTGGAATCCATCGGCGGTATCTGTGCCAACCGTCCAGAACTGCTCACCTTGCTCGCACCACGGTTGAGCGATGAAAGCCGGGAAGTACGGCTTGCGCTGGTGGAACTTATCGGGCAGATCGACACAGTGCAGAGTACGGAATTGCTGGTTCAGGCACTCGGTGATGAAGACAACTGGGTGCGGATCCGCGCTATTGAATCGCTCGGCGCGCGCCGGATCACCAAGGTGCTCCCCACGCTCGTGCAGATGCTTGACGGAAGCGATTTACTGGTGGTGTTGAAAATCATCGAAGCTCTCGGTTCCATTGGTGGTAAAATGGCCTTTCGTGCGTTGCTCTCGCTCACAGGACACAGCGACCCAGACATTCAGAGCGCTGTCTCTGAAGCTATTGCGCATATCCGTGAAGAACAAGGAGAAGATATCTGATGGCACTCTTCTCTGGAGCTGTAACGCTGAAGAAGGAGCTTGGTCTGAGTAACGAGGAGTTCTTACTCCTGCGAGACTTTATTTACCAGCAGTGTGGCATTTATATTGCCGAAAACCGGAAATACCTTGTGGAAAACCGGCTTGCCGGGCGCCTTAAGGAGTTGAACCTCAAAAGTTATGGTGAATATTACCATTTCTTGCGGTTCGATGCCACAAGACGGCGTGAGCTGAACAAGCTGTTTGAAGTGGTCACCACCAACGAAACCAGCTTCTTTCGCAATCCTCCCCAGCTTGACGTGTTCAAGCAGGTGGTGTTGAGCCGAGCGCTCGACGAGGCGCGCAAGAAAGGCCGCAAGCACCTGCGCATCTGGTCGGCTGGGTGCTCTTCTGGTGAGGAGCCGTATACCCTTGCGATCATCTTGTCCGATCTGCTCGGCCCGGAACTCATCCAGTGGGACATCAAGATCACGGCAAACGACCTTTCAGAAGCCGTGCTTGCGCTGGCCAGACAGGGCACCTACAGTGATTACGCCCTGCGCACCACGCCAAAAGAGACCATTGCCAAACACTTCACCAAAGAAGGTTTGCTCTATCGGATCAACCCCAAGCTCAAGCAAATGGTGTCGTTCGGACAAATCAATCTGAATGACAAATTCCAGTTGCAGCGGGTGGAGCGTTCACACATCGTGTTTTGTCGTAACGTCATCATCTATTTTGACGATGACATGAAAAAGCATGTTATCAGCGCGTTCTATGACAACCTGTTGCCGGGAGGGGATCTGCTCATCGGGCATTCGGAGTCGCTGCACAACATCAGCCGTGCTTTCAAGCCGGAACACCATACCGGCGCTATTGTGTATCGGAAGTTGAGCTGACAGGCGGGCAGGTATGAGCGCCAAGATCATCGCAGTCGCGAATCAGAAGGGTGGGGTGGGCAAAACCACCACGGCGCTTTCACTAGCGGCTGCGCTGGCACGCGCAGACAAGAGCGTTCTGATAATGGATCTTGACCCTCATGTCTGTGCTTCTGTGCATCTGCGCTTTTACCCGGAAGAGCAACCGTGTACCATTCATGCGCTTTTTGCGTCTGAAGCCGAGGCGTGGCCTGCGCTGTGGTCAAGCCTTATCCTGCATCAGGAAGGGCAGTTCTGGGACATGGTTTCTGGAGATGTCCGACTGGCTGAAATTGAGGGAGATGTGCGGGGGCGCCCCAACAAGGGCTTTATCCTCAGCGAGGCGCTCAAATCGGTACCCGATACGTATGATTTTATCATACTGGACTGTCCTCCGCAGATGGGGGTGTTGCTGGTCAACGCGCTGGTGGCGTCGGATCTGCTGGTCATCCCCATTCAGACGGATTTTTTGGCGTTGCATGGCTTGAAACTGTTGTTCGACACCCTGCGAACGTTGAACAAGGCACTGCCAAAACCCATTCGGTACCGGACACTGCCAACCATGTACGACAAGCGTGCCAAGGCCTGTACCAGAGTGCTGGAGCTTTTGAGCGACAAAATGGAGGGTGCCATGTTTACAAGCATCATCCCGCTGGACACACGCTTCAGGGAAGCCAGCGCACTTGGACAAGTCATTTATGACATTGACCCTGAGAGCAGGGGAGCTGTGGCGTATGAATCTTTGGCAAAAGAAGTGATAGCGTTATGGTGAAGTCACCCATAGAATATTTTGAGTCCCAGAATTTCAGCGTGAACGTGAACGACGATGAGGAGCTGAGTCCCTCCGAACGGATGTTCATGCAGAAATATTTGGGTGTGGACAGTGGCGAACCAAACGGTTGCGCTGTGCTTGAAAAACTCCCCACGGTGCTAGGCGCGCCAGACATCGTGGTGAAAGAGCTTGAACCTGTTGTTTCTATTGATGAAAGCCTGCTCACGCAGTCGCAGATCCAGTTTGTGGGCTTTCAAATGAACGAACAGCTCTACACTGTTCCAACGCAGGTGGTGCAGGAAGTGATCCGATCCATGACGGCGGCGCGCCTTCCCATGACCGCCCCCGTTGTCGCTGGGATCATCAATCTGCGCGGGCGGGTGACGCCATTGCTCCGCTTGCGGGATATTCTGGAACTTCCCGCGCCGAAATCCGGTGAAGGGGATCGGTTTACCATTGTTTGTCGCTGTCGAGGGTTGCAGGTCGGATTGCAAGTTGACAGTGTCCACAATATGTACCGGGTAGACCAGAAAGATATTCAGTGGAATGTAGAGGTGAAACTTGGCTTCAATGGTGAGAGCGTGTCTGGCTTGTTCAAGCTAGAGGACAAGCTCATCCCCATTGTTTCAGTCGAGCGCATTGTTGACAGAATGTTGCAGGAGTAGTCCCGCAACAAAGAAGCGTATGAACAAACAGCCTTGCGCAAGCAGGCGACGTGTAACGATGGATAAAAACAAGGCAGCTTGTCTGCCAGTGGCTCTTGCAGGCAAAGTGGGACGCTCACTTTGACACCAGGTGGATTAGCAACAGGCCCAGGCAAGCGCCGTACTGCGGACGCGGGCGCGAAGGCTACGGGAGACAATATGAGCAAAAATATATTGATAGTTGATGACTCCAAGACAGTGCGCAATCTGGTGGCCTTCATTTTGAAAAGTGAGGGTTTCAAGGTCGTCACGGCTGAAGACGGACTGGATGGACTGGAAAAACTGTATTCCATGCAGCAAGTGGATTTGATTATCTCAGACGTGAACATGCCCCGCATGGATGGTTTTACGTTTATCAAAAGCGTGCGCGAGCAGGATATATACAAAGATGTGCCCATCATCATCTTGTCTACGGAAGGTCAGAGCCGAGACATAGAAACCGGGATGAGCTTTGGCGCCAATCTGTACATGGTAAAGCCAGCCCAGCCGGACAAGATGGTTCGTAATATAAAGATGTTGCTTGGTTGAGTGTGTAGCGTTTATGTGCCCTCTATGATTGATCTGTTTTGTCTTGCGAATGAAGGTGTGCGATTATGAGCCAGGAATTCATGGACCCTGAACTTTTTTCGGATTTTATTGTTGAAGCTAAAGAGCATCTGGAGACTATTGAGCCAAACTTGCTTGAACTTGAAAAGGCTCCGGGGAATCTTGATCT
>JAVVPW010000023.1:0-18296 GCA_036655575.1 Bilophila sp. | reverse complement strand
GCCTTTTCGGTGACCCCAGAGTCAACGTCTTGCGCCTCAATATCGCTCTGGACGCAATAGCTCTAGACGCAGTGAAGTAACGCCATGAACGGATTTGCGGAATTGCTGGAGCGGAAACGGCAGGGTTCGTTGAAGATTTATCTGGGGTATGCGGCGGGTGTGGGGAAAACCTATGCGATGCTTCAGGAGGGGCACCGCCTGCGCGAGGAAGGGCTTGATGTGGTGGCGGGGTATGTGGAGCCACACGAGCGCCCCGCGACGCTGGCACTCATGGCTGGCCTTGAGATTGTGCCAACAAGGGTGTGCCAGAAAGGGGAAACCATCTTGCATGAGCTGGACGTGGACGGTGTTGTCAATCGCAAACCGCAGGTTGTGCTTGTGGACGAACTCGCGCACACCAACGCACCGGGTGCGTGTCATCCGAAACGCTATCAAGATGTCCTGACCGTGCTTGAGCAGGGTATCAACGTCATCACGACGCTCAATGTGCAGCACCTTGAATCTGTTGCAGAGCGCGTGGAAGAGGCAACAGGCATCAGCGTGCGCGAACGCTTGCCAGATACCATGTTGCACCGCGCAGATCAGGTGGTCAATGTTGACGTGACCAAAGAAGAACTGCGCGAACGCCTGCGTCAGGGTCGTATCTACGCCCCGGAACAGGCGGAACGTGCGCTAGGAAGTTTTTTTAGCTACCAGAATTTGTCCTTACTGCGGGAACTTTGTCTGCGGGAGGCCTCCGGCGATCAGGTCAGAAAAATCGAGTCACAGGGGCTGCTTTCACGCGCTGCCGCTGGGCACGCTGTGGAAGCCGTCATGGTCGCGCTCAGTTCCATTCCGTCTGATGCAGAAACGCTGGTACGGCGGGGCGTGCGGATGGCCAATCAGCTTGGTTCGCCTTGCTATGTGGTGTATGTCCGCAGACCAAGCGAAAGCCCCACCCGCATTGACGCGGGTGTGCAGCGTGTCTTGCAGCACAATTTACAGCTTGCCACCCGCCTTGGGGCTGAAGTGGTACAGCTTGAAGGGGTGGATGTTGCAGAAACACTGGTCAATTTCGCCAGTGAGCGCAATGTACGCCATGCGTTTTTTGGTAAATCACGCTTGACACCGTTGCGTGAACGGTTGCGAGGTTCGTTTTTACTTGATTTTCTGAATGAAGCGGTGGGGGTGGATGTGCATATCGCCAACATCACCCCAAAGCATATGCCCTGATAGCGTTTTTTCATCAAACAGGATTGTGGTCTGACTATGCGTATTCTTCCTACGTTACAAAAAAGCATCCGCCGGGCTTTTTTGCGTCTGGTGCTGTTGTTTGGTGTGCTCGGACTCTTGCTGGTAGCGGGTATTTACTTTGCAGGACGTATGCCGATCCTCCTGTTGCGCATGAATTATGATTCCATTGCCTACGCTCAGAAGATGGAAGAAGCGCTGACAGGGATGCAGTTTCCTGATGTGTATATGCAACGCAACGCTGCGGCATGGAAGGAACACTTTCAGGAAGCGTTGCACCTTGCGCAGGGAAACATCACGGAAAGCGACGAACAGAAGGCTGTGCAGGCGATTGAAAAAGCCTGGCAGGTGTTTTTGCTTGAACAAGATGGGAACCATGCGCGCTTGTTGCACAAAGCCATCGCAGAGCTTGTGAACGTCAACGAGCAGGGCATGTTTCGCCGTCTGGATAAAAATTCGCGTTTCCGGGACATTGTGATTCTGGTGGCGGCGTCAATCTTCATCCTCGGAACGCTGTGGGCGTTTCTGCTTGCTGACAGCATCGCCACACGCCTGTCCCATCCCTTGCGCCGGGCTTCTGGCGTGCTGAAGGAGCGCCCGCCGCTGGGGCAAAAGCTCCACCTCCCTGATCCCCAAGCACTGGAAGTTCGGATTCTTTTTGATGAGCTGTCCCGACTTTGGGGGCGGCTTGGTGAACTGGACGCGCTGAATGTGGGCAATCTGGTTGCGGAAAAGCGCAAGCTGGAGGTTATTCTGGACTCGGCGGAAGACGCGGTGCTGGTGCTCGACGCCACAGGTTGTGTCGCGCACCTCAGCGCCCGCATGATCGCGTTGCTCGGTCTGCCACGGGAAACGCTTCTTGGGCAACCATGGACGGATATTTCTTCCAGTGCAGCCACCTATCTGGCGCTTCGAGCGGCCTTGCGGGTGGACATGCAAGGGGTGCAGGACGTGTTGCTTCGGGGAAACAACGAAGAGTTGCTCTACACAGCGCGGCGGCGGGATCTGCTTGATTCTGGTAACGGTGTGGTTGGGCAGGTTTTCTTGCTCAGTAATGTTACGGAAAAGCGGCGGCGGGACGCGCTACGCTCGGAAATGATGGACTGGATTTCGCATGAACTCAAAACCCCCATGCAGTCACTCGGACTGGCGGCGGATCTGCTTTCGCGTCAGCCCGGACTCGGTGAAGAGATGCAAATGCTGGTGGATACGGTGAGTCAGGACACCGCCCGGTTGCGCATTGTGGCACGGCAGTTCATGGATATTGCCAAGATGAGTCCGTTGGCACTGCAATTGTCCTTAGAAGAAGTGGATCTGGCAGAGCGTCTTCCTGACTGGCTTGTCCCGTTTCAGCTTGTGGCGCGTGAATCGGGTATCCGGTTTGCGGTGGACATTGCCGAGCTGGGGATGGATGTGACGCTGGATACCGAGCGCTTTGCGTGGGTGGTGTCCAATCTGGTTTCTAATGCCTTGCGGGTCTGTCCGGCAGGTTCCAGAGTCCGGGTTGTTCTCCATGCCGAACTGGTCGAACAGACGGAACAGGAAGGACGGAGCGAAGTCATCATGCTGCGCGTTGAAGACAACGGGCCGGGCATCCCCAAGGAGCTGGCAGCACGGCTTTTTGAACCGTATTCGCACGGACGCACCGCAGGCAAGCAAGAAGGACTGGTGGGACTGGGGCTTGCCATCGCCCACACCATTGTGGAAGCGCACGGCGGGAGCTTACAGTACGCGCCGCGCACGGGAGGCGGTTCGGTGTTTACGGTCTACCTTCCTTCTGCGCATGTGTTGCACCACACCTGTGCCGCAGCCTCATTCGATACACTTGGGGAGGCCGACAGTGAGCGTTCTTTCTGATCCACCGCTGGAGGTGCTTGTTGTCGATGATGACCCGGCCATTGTCCGCATGTTGCTGCTCGGATTGAAGGGGAATTGCACAGCCAGAGGCGCGTCGAGTGCGGAAGCTGCGCTGGTGTTGCTCAAAAAGGCACCCGTTGATTTGGTGTTGACGGATATGTGCATGGAGGGGCTGTCCGGGGTTGAGCTGGTGCGCGAAGTGCTTGCGTTGTCTCCAGAAACAACCTGTGTGGTGATGACGGCCTTTGCGTCGTATGAGACGGCGGTTGCCGCCATCAAGGCGGGTGCGTTTGACTATCTGCCCAAGCCGTTTTCTGTGGATCAGCTCGATCACCTCATTGCCAAGGTGTCCACGCTTGTGGCGTTGCGCAGAGAAAACAGAAGGTTGCGCGCTGGAGAGGGTACGGACTGGTTCGAGGGGCTGACATCGCCAGCCTGCCTTGCCTTACAGACGTTTGTGGAGCGCATCGCCCCAAGCGAAGTCACGGTCTTGTTGACTGGAGAAACCGGTTCCGGCAAGACCGAGCTTGCGCGGGCCATCCATAGGCGTTCAAGTCGCAAGGACAAGCCCTTTGTCGAAGTGATGTGTACAGCGCTTGCGGAACAGCTTTTTGAATCGGAAGTGTTCGGGCATGTGCGGGGCGCGTTTACAGGTGCTGTCCGCGATCATGCCGGGAAATTTGAGACAGCGGACGGCGGGACGCTGTTTCTCGACGAAATAGGGGAGCTTTCCGCGTCATCACAAGCCAAGCTGTTGCGTTTTCTGGAAGATCGCGTCATTGAGCGCGTGGGAGACAATCACCCGCTCCGGCTTGATGTGCGCATTCTTGCCGCGACCAACCGTCTTTTGCCTGAAATGGTGCGGACAAGGCAGTTTCGAGAAGATTTATACTATCGTCTCAATATGTTCGAGTGTCTGGTGCCGCCGTTGCGGGAACGGCAAGAAGACATTGCGCCGCTTGCTCTGCGGTTGCTTAGGGTCGCGTCACAAAAATACGCGAGTCTCCTTGCGCCTTCAGCACGGGTTTCTCCGGCAGCAGTGCCAAAGGCCGTGCTTTCGACACTGTTATCCTATGGCTGGCCCGGCAATGTCCGGGAGTTGCGCAATGTTATGGAGCGTATCGCGTTGCTGGCTGCGGGGCGCGAAGCCGTGCTTGGTGATCTTCCCCCAGCGCTGGTGTCCGCCTCTGCCAACGCCTCTGCCGAAGGTCTGCCCGAAGGGTCGCTCACCCTTCGAGAGCTGGAAGCACAGCACATCCGCAAGGTTCTGGAACGCGGTGTCAGCATGGATCAAGCCGCTGCGTCCCTTGGCATCACCACGGTAACGCTCTGGCGCAAGCGCAAAGAACTGGGGCTGGCCTAAAACATTGCCGCGTTGCGGCGGCTGCCACTTTCGTGTCCGCAGAGCCTTTTCAATGTTAAAATGCTCTAGAACAGCTCTAGAGCCGGCGCGTGAGGGAAGGGGCAGGTGTTGCCGAAGGCCATTTTTTCAAAGACGGGGAGGGGCACGGGGGGAGAGTAATAGAAGCCCTGTGCCATAAAACAGCCCGCGTCGAGCAGGAAGGTTGCTTGTGCGCGGTTTTCTACGCCTTCGGCGATGACTTCCATGTCCAGATCCCGCGCCAGAGCGATAGCGTGCCGGATGATGAGCTTGCCACGCTCTGTCGCTACGACTTCATTCAGGAAGCCACGATCTATTTTGATGGTCTTTATAGGCAGGGATTTGAGCATGTTGAGCGAAGAATACCCCGCGCCAAAGTCGTCTAGCGAGAGCAGAAAGCCTGAGTCCTTCAGTTCTCGAATGGCGTTGAACAACTGGCTTTCGCTGTCGAGAAAGACGCTTTCCGTCAGTTCCAGTTCGAGCAGATGTGGCGGAAGGTTGTATTTGTTGATCAACGCAAGCAGTTTTTCGCACAGGCGGGTGTCGTGAATGTGCATTCTCGATACGTTGACGGAAATGGGTGTGGCGGTGAGTCCCCGATCCAGCCAGTCGCGCAGGATGATGCAGGCCTGTTCCCAGATGTATTCGTCAAGCCGGATGATAAAGCCGTTCTTCTCAAAGAGCGGGATAAAGCGATCTGGGGGGATGACGCCTTCGATGGGATGGCGCCAGCGTACCAGTCCTTCTGATCCCACCACTTGCGAGGTGGGGATGTGGACTTTTGGTTGCAGAAAGAGCGTGAATTCTTCCCGGATCAGCGATCCGTACATCTCGTTTTCGATTTTCTTTTCGTCGAGAATGCGTTTTCGCAATGTGCCGTCGTAAAAGGCATAATAGACAAGCACGTTGCCCTTGACGGTTTTGAGCGCGAGGTTGGCCCAGTCACAGAGGACGTTGATGGGACTGTCGATGTTGTCCACCTTGCAGATACCAAAGGAGGGGACAATGCGGCTTGTGAGCGGGTAGTTCGCCAGATAGATGGTCAGGTCGTTGACAAAGTGCAGAATCTGCTCGTGGGAAAAGTCTACGCAGGCGCAAAAAATATCGCCGCTAAAATGCCCACACACGCTGTGGGGCGACATCCGTTCACCGATCAAGCGCGCAATGGTCTTTAGAAGCTGGTCGCCTTCCTCCATGCCGTAGAGATCGTTGATGACCTTAAATCTGTCGATGTCCATGCGAATGATGGAGTAGTGGCGTTCTGGATTTTGATGCAAGAGTTGTGTGGCACGAGCATGAAAGGTCTGCATGTTGTAGACACCGGTAAGGGTGTCGTATTCCGCTCGGTATTGCAGCGCGATGGCAGAACGGGTGGCGTTGTCCACGTCGTTGAGGGTGCCGATGGAACGGTAGGGGCGCCCTGCATTGTCGAACAGACAAGACAGCACAACCTTGCACCAGATGAAGGCGTTGTCGCGCTTACGAAAGCGGACAGTCATTTCTGTATGCTTCCATGCTTGGCAGTCGAGAAGAAAGGCCTCGAAGAGCGGGATGTCGTCAGGATGGATGACCTGATCTTCCTGCCAGATGCGCAAGATGTCTCGCTCGTCATAGGTTCCAGCAAAACGTTGCATCAGCTCTGGGGAGATGTAGCGCGAGGTGCTCCACCATTCAAACACCAAGGTGTTGGTCTGCTCTACGATAAGTTTGTAGCGTTCATCGGTACTACGCTGGCGTTCGAGCAGGATGTTTTGCTGCACGATTTCCTCAGCACGCTTCCGATCTTCAATGTCCATGTTAAAAAGCAGGTACAACTCGTCTTCGCCTTCGCCGGTAGCGATGGGGAACAGCGTCATGGACATCCATATATAGTCTTCACTCTGATGTTGACGCCTACGAAATTCTCCGATGTTGTAGCGTTGTCCCTTGGTGAAGTTTTCGCGTATCGTGGTGAAATCGAAAAAGTCCTTGAAGCGGATACGGTCTTCAGGGTGGATCATGGTTTCGCCCACAAGGACGGTAGCGGTGTCAAGAACGCCCTTTTCTGGAGGCAAAAGGAATTTACCGTCCATGCGGTACACAGAGTGATAGGTGTTTTGTGTGAGGTTGAACTCGTAGAGTTCGTCATAGATGTTGCGCAAAGCCCTGTTGTATTGCTCGGCGCGGCGCTGTTGTTGTTCAAGCGCTTTGCGCTCGGAAATGTCCTTGACCAGCAACATGGTCTTGTTGCTCATACCGTTGACTTCGCGCATGGGCACGAGCACGGCGGACACCCAGTGGTACGCACCGTCAAATCCGAGACGGCGGTACTCCTCCGTTACTTCCTGGCGTCCTTGTTCAAATTGGGTGCGCAGATTCGTGCCGTCAAAATACGCGGCGATGCGCTCCCTGTCAGCCGGATGGACAGTGTTGTCTATGATGGCCTGCTTTTCTACAAGATCGTCAACCCCCACAGGTCGCAGGCGATTGCTGTTGCTGAAAAGCAGTTTTGACGTGTTTGTGTCGGTATTCAGTTCATAGATTTCAGTGAACGTGTCCCGCAGGGCGATGGTGAAACGTTGCGCTTCCAGAGTGCGCTCTTCCTCCAGATTTTTTTGAGCGGTGATGTCTCTAGCGAGGAAGAAGACCGTGCGCTCGCCATCGGCATCCCGGAGGAAAAAGGCTCGGCTTTCTATCCAGAACAGCTCTGTATTTTGGTACAGCCGGTATTGGCAGGGGGGCAAGGCCGCACCGCTCTCAAACGTGGCGCACAGGGCGTCAAAACTACGGTGCGTCAGCATTTCCCGGTCATCAGGATGCACACGAGAGAGCAGAAGCTCAAGAATCTCTTGGTAGGTGCCTTGTATTGGGAACTGGAACTGATCTTCGGTGAAACAGAGTCGGACAAACGCGCCGGTGTTGAGGTTGACTTCTGTGAGCACATCGCAGGACTGACGAAAAACGGTGTTGTAGCGCTGTTCGAGTCTGCGGCTGGCTTGTGCCTTTTCCCGCGCCGTGGTGACATCGCGCAGCAACAGCAAGATCTCGTTTGGGCTGTCGGGCACAGGGCGAATGGTAGCGACGATCCAGCTGTAGTTGCCGTTTGTGGTCTGGCGCTTGCGGTATTCAAGTTCTGCGAGGGTGTTTTTGTCCAGACTTTTTCGGATTTGATCGGTCTTATAGAATTTGAGCACCGCATCAAGGTTGTCGGGGTGGACGCGGTTGATCGCTCGTTCGGCAAAGAACGCTGAAAAATCTGTGGCATCGGTAGCGATGGTAACCTGTTCGCTGTTGTAGAACAGCGGTGTGACTATCTGGGATACAAGATCAATATGAAAAATTTCCGTATAGTTGCTTTGTAGGGCAAGCATATAATTGGCCTGCTGTGCCCGCTCTCGGCATTCTTTGGTCTTCTGCTCGGTACAGTCGCGGATGTAGACGAGAAAATGGGATGAGCCATCGTCTAGCGTGTAGGGCAAGGCAGTACGGCTTCTCCATGAAGAGTGATTGTTTTCCTGACACTTATATTGCAATTCAGCAGTTGCTGCCCCTGTTGCGAAGGTCGCAACCATGCCCTCAAGGTCGAATGCAGAAAAGGCTTCCCGGTCTTCGGGGCAGATGACAGTGTTGGTAAGGGCTTTGTGTATGGTGTTGAAATCACCTATCCTCGGAATCTTTCCCTGTAGATCTGGAGAAACGGTGAGCAATTCGTATTGTCCGCTGGCGGCGTCAATATCAATCACATATTCATAGGTCGCACACAAGGCGTGGACGTAGGTTTCTTTCCTTTTTTGCTGTTCGCGTTCTTCCTTGGTCTGTTCGTGTTCGGAGATGAGCGCCACAAACGCGGCTTCACGGTTTTCCCAAAGAATGCTGGCTGTAGCCAGCCGGGCAGCTTTTCCAAACAGTTCGCCATGCAAGAGCGCGCAGAAGGAATTTTCGTCTGGGGAATAGATTCTGGGGCAGAATTCGCAGGGCCGGTCGCTTTTTTTGAAAAGCTGGTGACAGACCATGCCAAGCTCGGCATGGGGAAACAGCTCGGCAATCCGATTGTTGAAATAGAGCAGCTTGTTCGTGGCTTTGCTGATGACACAGACAAAGACGCCCGGCAGGCTGTTCAAGATGTCGCGGGTGGCTTCGTTGCTCTGGCGCAGGAGGTTGGCGGATTGCTTCTGGCTGACGTGTCCACTGATGAGTTTGGACATGAGGATGAGGGCGTCGATTTCTTGCTGTGTCCAGATGCGGGCGCTCCCGCGCTCTTCAAAACTGATCAGCCCGACAACCATCCCGTCGCGCACAATGTCGCACTGCAGGAGCGATGTGACAGCCGGATTTTTGGTAAAGGTCTGTTCTTCTGGAGGCAGGGCGTGGATGTCGTTACAATAATAAATACCACCGGGAACAGCGGGGCAGGGAAGGTGCGCCTCCTCAAGAGGAATGTTCTGAAACTGGGCTTTACTGAGCCATGTATCGTTTACTGCCCATTCGTGGGTGATGCTGATGGTCTTAAAGTCAAGAGATTTTTCGTAGATGAGGATCACATCCACGTTGAGAGCGTTACCGATAAATTCAAGCGCCTTGTCGATGCCCTTGCGGATGTCATGCCGACTGAACAACGTGTCGATGATGTCAACAACGATGCTGTTGCGGGCAACGGGTGCCGCGAGCGGCGAAATCGCGCTGGCTCTGTTGTCTTCCCCATCGGCACAGGAGTGCCCAAAGCATTCGTAGCGGTTTTTGCCGTTTGCCTTGGCGCGGTACAGCGCCACATCCGCCTGCCGGACGAGTTCGCTGTAGAGAAGCGGAGCTGTGGCGATGGCAAGGCCTACGCTGACGGAAACAAGGTTGTCCAGATCGCCGTCATCAAAAAGTTTTCGTACCGCAAAGCAGAGGCTTCGGGCTTTTTCGTGGAAGACCGAGATGTCGGTGACGCCGCGCATGAAGACATGAAATTCATCCCCGCCCACACGCCCAACAATGTCCTCGCGCCGGAAGGTGCGTAAAAACTGTCTGGCAAGCTGGGTGATAACCGCGTCTCCGGCAAGGTGCCCGAAGGTGTCGTTGATGGTCTTGAAGTTGTCGATGTCAATCATGAGCAGCGCCCCCATAGAACCGGGGCGGACATCGCACAGGGAGTCGCGGATCTGTTCTTCTGTGGTCGCCTTGTTGAGCAGGCCGGTCATGGTGTCGATCCGGGACTTGTCGAGCAGGCGAAGCTGTTCACGTTTTTGTCTGTCGATATTGCGGATCGCGCCCACAGCTTTCAGAGGCTCACCGTTTTCGTCTTCAAGCCGGGTGCAAAAAAGCGTGAACCAGCAGTGGTTGCCGTCTGCGGTACAGATATACCCTTCCGGTGCGGTTTTAGGCGAAATAGACATGGCAACAAGGGAAGCTCTGAAGCAGTCACTCAGCGGATCAACAGGGAGCGATTGGGTCAGAAGTGTGCGAAAACGCGGGATAACAGCGGGGGTACCAAAGAGCGCGTGGTATTTTTCCGCATAGATCATGGTGTCTGAAGCAAAATCGTATTCAAAAGGAATGTCTTCGGTGATGTCAGTAAGGATGTCGTATTTGCGCTTTTCAAGCGCTGTGGTGCGGCGTAGTTCCGTCAGTTCGGACAGATCCGTGCAGACAAGGTGGTAGACGGGGTACCCGTTGTGCGTGAGTCCGTCGATCCGAATGGCTGAAAGATGGATGTGGGGGCTGGGTTTGCTGGCGGCGGTCTGCTGTAGTGGGGTTAGAGCGCTGCGGTACTCGCACTCTGTCTGTTCCGAGCCTTCTTGCAGGGCTGTGACGAGCGCTTCAGGCAGGATCTGGAACAAAGAAGCGGCGTGGGTTCCGAACAGGGTATAAAAGGTGTCGTTTGCAGAAAGAAGCGTGAGCACTGGATCAGCTGCAAGTGTCGCTGTTCCAGTACTGATAGGCGCATTGGTGGGAAGTGTGTGCACGGCAATCTCTTCGGATCAAAATATTCTCGAAGGTGAGCGTGAGAGGGAGTAAACATAACGTATATCATTTAGAGCGTCCAGAACTAATCAAGATAGACCTTGTAGAACCTTTTACAACTGTTGCCGACGGGAGCAGCGGTGTTCTGGATGATCGAGTCCAAACATGCGCCGGATGAGTTCGATATGGCGGGAATCTGCGGGGGTGTGGGTGTCTTTGAGAAAGGCTATCGGCTCATGCGACAGCTTGCGCACCAGGGCGTTCAGCATGGCTTCGAGCGCTTCCTTGGTGTTGTCGTCCACAGGTCCCAGGCGTTTCAGTGTCCGAGTCAGCTCTTCTTGCGCGTGTGTCTCGAAATGGTGCAGCAAATCCACAATGGTGGGCTGCAAGTCCAGTGCATCCAGCCAGAACATGAAAGCATCCACTTCTTCTGTGACAATGGCAGAGGCTTTTTCCGCTTCATCGCGGCGGTGCGCCAGATTTTCTTCGACCACTTCTTTCAGGTCGTCGATGTCATAGAGGTACACATTGTCCAGATTGTTGACATCCGGGTCAATATCACGCGGTACAGCGATGTCTATAAAAAACATGGGGCGGTATTTACGGCGCTTCAGCACTTCCTTGATGTCACGGGCGCGGAGAATGGCTTCGGGGGAACCGGTGGAGCTGATGATGATGTCCACATCGACAAGCCGCTCGAAAAGCTGATCGAACGGAACCGCATCCCCCTTGAACTGCGCGGCAAGCTCAAGGGCGCGGGTGTAGGTGCGGTTGGCAACCTGCACCTTGCGGATGCCAGACTGGATGAGGTGCGCGGCGGCAAGTTCCGCCATTTCTCCCGCACCGATGAGCATGGCCTGATAGTTGCCCATATCCCCAAAAATACGCTTGGCAAGCTCCACCGCCGCGTAGCTGATCGACACGGCGCTTGACGCCACCCCGGTTTCAGAACGCACCCGTTTGGCAACGCTGAAGGACTTGTGCAGCATCCGGTTGATGATGGTTTTTGTGGTGCCAGCAGAGGAGGCCTTGCGGTAGGCGTCCTTGAGTTGTCCGAGGATCTGCGGTTCGCCAAGGATCATCGAATCAAGGCTGGACGCGACCGTAAACAGATGCGCTACCGCATCCCGCCCTTTGTGGACATACACATAGGAGGCCAGTTCTGTCATCGACTGATCGCAGGCAGAAGCCCATGCCGCAAGGATACGCCCCGGCACGTCTCCCTCACCCACAGCCAGAATTTCCACGCGGTTGCAGGTGGAGAGAATCAGCACTTCTTCCAGATACCCAGCGCCGGGGGGCAGGGCTTTGTGAGCGGGGGTGCGCTGGCTGTCTCGATAGAGAGAAGAGAAGACGCAACATTGTCGGTATCAGGAAGACCCAAGGGAATAGCCCAGTCTTCTTTTGAACAATGGTTGGTCAGCGCGAACCGTTCCCGCACCTCAACGCCGGCAGTGCGGTAGTTGAGTCCAATGAGATAGATTTGTTGTTCCATATCAGCGTGGTGTGGTCAGAAAACTGTGGTGGGTCGTCATGAACAGGTTCACCACGATGAGCGAAAACGCACAAACCGCAAAGATCCAGAGCGCCAGAACAGCGGGTTTGCGCCCCTGCCAGCCTTGCGTCAGGCGCTGGTGAAAAAGCCAGCCGTACAGCGCAAGAACTATCAGGGATACCCGTTCCTTAGGGTCGCCAGTGAGCAGCGTCCCCCATGTCAGTCGGGCGGAAACAAACCCGAACAGCACCCCCACAGTGAAGAGGGGAAAGCCAAGCACGGTGGTCACGGCGTTCACCTTGTCCAGAGCCGAAAGCGCGGGGAGATCCTTCTGGAATCCCGCAAGTTTGGCCTTGGATTTGATGGTGCGCTCCTGCAACAAAAAGAGCAGCGCCGCGCCAAAAGCCAGCGCCATGAGTCCGATACTGAGGAAAATCGCGCCGATATGAATGGAAAAGGTCATCATGGACAGTACCGGGGGCAACGGCACTTCAGCATGGCGCAACAGCAACGCGACAAGAAAGGTGATCAGCGAGAGCGGGGCGACAATGAGCAGCAAGGCATCGTACCGCCAGCGCGTCCAGCGTGCCCACGCCACCAGCCCGCCCAGCGTGATGCACCACGCAAGGAGCTGTACATAGACTGAGCGTGTGGCAAAGCCCTGATTCCAGAGTTCCAGACACAAAAGCAGACTGTGCGCGACAAAGGCCAGCACAGTCAACCCAAGTGCAGCGCGTTTCAACCAGTCGCGCCGTGCGAGGATTCCCGCTACAACCGCTACCGTGCCAAGCGCGTAGAGGTGAATAGCCAGAACCGGCAGCAGTTCAGGCAAGATCATGTAACAACTCCATGATGTGCGGATGCAGTTCTTGAGGGAGCAACAGCCTGAGCTGTTCCTCACTCTGGACAAGATCCCGACGGCGCAAGGCGTCCGCTAATGGCGAACGAACCACGTTCCGAAAGAGAAGTGTATTCTGCCCTGTCTCGCGCCGCAAGGCAAGAACCAAAGGCCGCAGTCGGGACAAAAGTTCGCTCAACGCTTCAAATCGGCCGTCCAGCCACTCGTCTAGTTCTTCACGGATCTTGCGAGACAGCGCGGGACTCCCTCCGGCAGTGGACAGGGCAACGGTGATGTTGCCTTTCTCCAGATGCGCGGGCACGATGAACCCGCCTTCTTCCGGCGCGTCCACACAGTTGCACAGAACGCCTTGGGTAGCGCAGGCGGCGGTGACGCTTGCGTTGACCGCACGGTTGCTGGTTGCCGCAAACACAAGTTGCTTACCGGACACATCCGCAGGTGTAAACGCACGTTGTTCAAAATGTATTCTGGAATCTTCAAGCAAGACTTGAAGTTCTTTACTGGGTACGGCACTGTCCAGAACCCGTATCTCCAACGGATTCCCGGCCAGTAGTCCCGCTATTTTGCGACACCCCACCTGCCCCGCGCCAACCACAAGGCACCGGCTCTGCACAAGATCCAGAAAAACAGGATAGTAACGCATAGCTCTTCCTCAAGAATCTTTTGGGGGGAACCTTATCTCCTTTGGAGCAAGGCTTCCCTCTTTCCCCAAGATTTTTGTACATGGGGGGTGACGCCAAAAAATGACGTTATTCAGGAAGGACGCTTATAGCATCCCAGCAGGTATCCGTCCATAACTTGATAGTGCGCTGGCGTGGTGATAGGTACAGACCATGCCACGTCACCTTGTCATTCAGCTTGCCCGTTTCGGGGACATCATCCAGACAGGACGTCTGGTGCGCTCACTTGTGGCAACGGGCGACGAGACGCATCTTTGCGTGGATCGTTCCCTTGTCGAACTCGCCAGACGCATCTACCCGGCGTGTGTGATCCATAGCGTTGTGGCGCACGCGGGGAGCGGACTTGAGGCGTTGACGCAGAACCGAACCTGTTTTGCGGAACTGGCGCAACTCTCGTTTGCAAGCGTCTATAATCTCAATTATTCCGGTATGAATCGGGCTATGGCGACGCTGTTTGACCCTGCAATCGTGCGCGGGTACAGCGTGGACAACGGGCAACCGTTGCGCGAACGCTGGATGCGGATGGCCTTTCGCTGGACACTGCACAGACAATTTGCCCCTGTCAATCTTGGGGATTTTGGGGGTCGCCTCGCGCCTGATCCGTTGCCGCCGGACAAGGTCAATCCGGTGGCAACGCCGGGGGGGCGAGGGCTTGGGGTGGTGCTTGCGGGACGGCAGGCGCGGCGTTCGCTCCCGCCAGAGGTGCTTGCAACGGTGATTCAAGCTCGTTTTGAGGCGCTGGGTGGCCCTCCGGTCACGCTGTTTGGAAGCGCTTCAGAGCGCCCGGTGGGACGCCAGCTCATGCGCCACCTTTCACGGCAGGTCGTTGGCAAGACAGACAATCTCGCCGGGCGCACCGACTGGGGTTCACTCATGGAAGCCTTGACCGGGCTTGACGCCCTGCTCACGCCAGACACGGGTACCATGCACCTTGCCGCACGTCTGGGGGTGCCTGTGCTCGGCGTGTTTTTGTCGTCCGCGTGGGCGTGGGAAACCGGGCCGTATGGGCTGGGGCATCGGGTCTGGCAGGCGGTGCCGCCGTGTGCGCCGTGCGCTGAGATCGCGCCGTGTGTTGCGGATATGGACTGTCTCGCGCCGTTTCGTTCGCCGGCGTTTTTGCTCGCGCTGGCAGAGCGCAACAACGGGCAAAAAAAAGCGAACACCTGCGTGCCGGGGTTGCTCGCGCAAGACACCGCTTTCGACGAACTGGGGCTGATCTGGAAGACCGCTTCTGCCGATGCGGCTCACGACCTGCCGTCTGATCCTGCGGCGGCACGGCGTACAGCGTTGCGCACCTTGCTGATGGAATATCAGGGAGTTGCGCCGGCAGCGACTTGCGCGCAGTCACCGCCGCTTCTTGCGGACGGTACCCTTGCTGAAAACCTGTATCCAGAAGCGGACTGGATGTTGCCCGGTAGCTTTCGTTCCACATGTTCTTGCAGAAGGAGAGACGCATGATTCCGGTTCCGCTGCGCATTCTGGTTGTGTTGCCATTGTATGGAGGGTCACTTCCAGTAGGGCGGTATTGTGTCAGCGCGTTGCGGGATCTGGGGCATACCGTTGAGGTGTTTGAAGCACCAGCTTTTTTAGGCGCGTTTTCCGCTCTCAAGGAGCTTCATGTCAGCATGGACAAGCACGAAGGTCTGGAAACATCGCTGTTGCAGGTGGTGTCGCAGGCCATCCACGCCAAAGCAGAAGCCTTGCAGCCGGATCTTGTCATCGCGCTTGCGCAGGCGCCTGTCACGCGACAGCTCTTAAAACGTCTTCAGCGCGACGGCATCCCCTCTGCCATGTGGTTTGTGGAAGATTTCCGCCTGTTTCCGTACTGGAGGGCGTTCGCGCCGCTGTACGACTTTTTTTTCGTCATCCAGAAGGAGCCGTTTTTCAGCGAGTTGCGCACTGTAGGTGTGGAAGGTGTGTACCTGCCTCTGGCGGCCTTGCCAGCGTTCCACCGTCCGCTGACGCTTTCCGCTCTCGAACAAGACAGATTCGGCAGTGCCGTGTCGTTCATGGGCGCGGGGTATCCCAACCGGAGAACCGCGTTTCAGGCCTTGCGTGTTCCAGACTTCAAGGTCTGGGGTTCGGACTGGGAAGAAGCGGCGCTTCAGGGGGTTCTTCAGGACAACGGGGCGCGGGTTGCACCAGAAGATGCCGTCAAGATTTTCAATGCCAGTGCCGTCAATCTGAATCTGCATTCCAGCATCCACGCAGAACCGGTGCAACACGGCGATTTCGTCAATCCCCGCACGTTTGAACTCGCGGCCTGTGGCGCGTTTCAACTGGTGGATGCGCGGGATCTTTTGCCCGAACTGTTTGTTGTGTCCGGTGCGGACAGAGAACTGGAGACGTTTACGTCCATGCAGGAGCTGAGGGACAAGGCTGTCTGGTTTGTCGCGCATCCAGAAGAACGTGCCGCCGTGGCAAAGCGGGCGCAACTGCGGGTATGTGCCGAGCACACCTATCACAAGCGCATGGAAACCCTTCTTCAAGCCGTCCGTACCCGCCGTCCAGACTGGCTGGCTCGATTCGCCAGCGCAACGTCTGTGCCTCTCGAACTGACGCAAGATCTTCCTGAAGGCCTCACCGGAGTTGCCGAAGAGGCCGCGTGGACAGAGCTTCTAGCCCGGATGCACCTTCCTGAAACGACCGCCTTTGCTGATGTGGTGTTTCGCCTGCGTCAGCAACCCGGCACCCGTACCCCGTTTGAGGCGTCCATCCTGTTTCTTGACGAATGGCGCAAGCAATACGGCAAGTAGGTTTTCTTGCAACAGTGCGCACGGCAAAAGAAGTTTTGGGAGGATTTCATGGACGAACATGTCGAAAATCGGACTTCGGGCTATGCGTTTGCCTTGCTGACGGCGACGTTGTGGTCACTCATAGGCCCTTTTTCCAGACTGTGTTTTTCTGAAGGTGTCGCACCAATGGAAGTGGCTTTCTGGCGTGCGAGCATTGGTGGAGGCTGTTTTCTGCTCCACGCGGCATGTAGGGACGGACTCTGCATACCTCCCCGTCATGCCATGATTTTTTCTGCGTTTGGCCTTGTCGGGGTGAGTCTGTTTTTTGCCTCATACCAGTTTGCGGTCAAGGAAGGCGGGGTGGCACTTGCGGTGGTGTTGCTGTACACCGCTCCGGCTTGGGTCGCGGTCTTTTCTCGTGTGCTCTTCCGAGAAACGCTGTCACCGCGCAAACTGTTTGCGCTTGGTGTGGCCATGACCGGGACATTGCTCGTCTCTGTTTCCGGGGGGAGTCTAGGCGGACAAAACGCCACCCTTGGCGTTCTCTTTGGTCTTGCCGCCGGGCTGTTTTACGCGACACACTACCCGTTTTATGTCTGGTGGAAGGATCGGTATACTACGGCAACGCTCTACGCCTACATGCTGCTGGCGGGTTCTCTTGCGCTGGTGCCGTTTGTAGAGTTTGCGCCTAAATCCCTTACGGCGTGGGGGGGGCTGCTTGGTCTGGGATTGCTCACCAATTACGGCGCGTATCTTGCCTATGGGCAGGGCTTGCGGCGCATCAGTCCGGTGCGGGCTGCTGTGGTCAGCAATCTGGAGCCGGTACTGAGCACGTTGATGGCGTGGCTGTGGTGGCAGGAAAATTTCCCGCCCATTGGCTGGGCTGGGAGCGCTCTTGTCCTTACCGCCGTCTTTATTCTGACAACAGACAAAAAATAAACAAGAGGGGGGAGGCTGTTCTAGAGCAGTTCAACCTCCCCTCAGCAGAGCCTTTTCAATTCAGCAGAGCCTTTTCAATCTATTTCAGACCAAGTTCCTTGAACAGGGTTTCCTTGATGCTGTCGATGGAGCCTTGACCGTCGAGGACAACGTATTTTGTTTCGCCTTGAGCGGCGAGGGCTTTGAAATAATGAGCCGCAGCAAGTGTTCCGGTTTTCCCATCATAATAAATATCGTGTCGTTTGTTGATGGCTTGTGCGTCCTGATCGTCGGCGCGGGCTGTCAGGGTGCCGCCACAGACACGGCAGGTGTCGCCGTTGGGCTTGATAGCGTCGATGAAGATATTGTTCGGGTGGTTACCGTCGTTTTTGCACACCCGCCGCCCCATGATACGATCGCGTGCGACATCGCGGGGAAGGTCGATTTCTACCACATAATCAAGTTTCATCCCCTGCTTTTGCAGAGCTTTATGCAGTTGCTCTGCCTGTGCCATGTTGCGCGGGAAGCCGTCCAGAAGCCAGCCGTTGGCGCCCTTGCTCTGGAGGGTTTCAAGAACCATCGGAATGGTGATGTCGTCGGGCACAAGTTCGCCCCTGTCCATGTAGGCCTTGGCAAGCGTACCCAACTTGGTACCGCCACCTACATGCTCCCGGAAAATAGCTCCAGATTCTATGTGGGCGATGCCAAAAGCCTTCTTGATGAGAGCACCCTGTGTGCCCTTGCCGCTTCCATTAGGGCCGAACATAAGAATGTTCATTGCCAACACTCCTTTTTTGGGATGTGAAAAACAGGTTGGATGTATCTGCAACAGGCTCTATTGCTTTGCCGAAAAACGCAGGTACAGATCCCCTTGCCAATGACCGAGCTTCTTGCCCATTCCTTTGAGTCGAATGGGTTTTTCTGACGTAAAATCCGGCGGCAAGGTGACGTCAAGTGTCGTAACCTCGTCTGAAAAGCCATGTCGGATTTGAAGTCGAATCCGCGCCCCGGGTATAAGCCGATGCGCGGGAAGCTCGAAAAGTTGTTCCTCGTCAATCTGGTTGCGCAACCACCCCTTGAGCGCGCCGCCGAGGCCTTTGGAAAAATCCAGATTGATGCGCCGTTGTCCCCAGTTCAACAGTGTGGACAGTCGAGAAGGGGTTGTTTTGGGCTTTCGCTTGAGGCTAGGCGGTGTCGGCGAGGGGGGCGGCGCTTT
>JAVVPW010000022.1:0-18329 GCA_036655575.1 Bilophila sp. | reverse complement strand
CCTGTCCCTATGGCGCGTTGCACTTGCCATGGGCCGCCGCGTCCGTCCCAGAGATCGCCCCGCAGGTGCGCCATGTTCTTGCTGATCCATGTGATTTGTTCCGGGCTGGCAGAATCGCCTCTATTGAGAGGCAAGGCCGCGCACGGCACTTCAACCCACTGGTCAAGCATCACTGTCCCGCTGAACCGCCGCACTGTACTGCCGTCCACTTCCTGCACTTCAAACCGCAAAGAGAGGCGCCCCGGTTCGACCTTGACCGGATCAACCTTGACCGACTGCCCGGCATGGGCAAGAAAGGCGTAAGCGGGCAAACGAAAATCTGTCAGTTCGGGATGTCCGGGAAGATTGCGGATCTGTGGCGTCAATTCTCTGACTGCCAGCGCCCGGAGGTCTTCCTCGCGCAGGATCGCACCGCCTTTCTGGATCGCTAACGAGGCTGGGAGCAGGCAGATGTCCGCCACATCGCCGAGTGTTTCCTTGAGGGCGCGGGAGAGACGAGCGCGGTTGATCTGAAGCGGCTTCCCTTCTTCTGCCGGCGCTGCCCAGAGCGGGCGGGATACAAGACGCTCCCAAACCCCCGGCGGAGGTGTGCCGTGCAAGGTAGCGATGTCGCCAAGCGTCACCATGTCCCCGCTGGCTATGGCAGCGTCATAGATACGGATGCGCCACTGTGCGCTGTTTGTGCTGGGTTCTGCACCAGCCGTACTCGGATCTGCTGCCGCAGCCTTTCCTGTTGGCACCAGCAAGAACACAACCAGCATCGCCAGCACCAGACGCAACACGGTCAAGCGTCGAAAAAAGCCGATCAGAGCATTTTCATTTTGAAAATGCTCTGCTGACACGAAAGTGTCAGCAGCAAAATGTTCCAGGGGCAGGCTGTTAGGCATGAGGTCGTTACGCACGCTTGAGCTGTACAGCCGTTTGCAGCATGGAATCTGACGTCTGAATGGATTTGGAGTTCATTTCATAGGCACGCTGACCCACGATCATGGCGACCATTTCATCCACGATTTCAACGTTGGACATTTCAAGGAAGCCTTGCGCCAGCGTCCCCACGTTGTCGGTTCCGGGCACCCCTTCCACGGCTTCACCAGAGGCTTCCGTGGGGGTGTAGAGGTTGCGCCCACGGGCGTCGAGTCCTGCCGGGTTGACAAAGGTGTGTACGGTCAGATCCGCCCCGGCGATTTCTTGCCCGTTGGTGTCAAGGGCGGAAATACGGCCTGTTTCGGAGACGGACAGCGATTTTGTGTCTGCGGGCACGGCAAATTCAGGTTGCAGCACATAGCCGTTGGCGGTGACAACGGTACCGTCCTGATTGAGCTTGAAAGCACCTGCGCGAGTGTACATGAGCTGATCGCCCACGAGCACCTGAAAGAAGCCTTCGCCTTCAATGGCGATGTCGAGCGGGTTGCTGGTGTTTTGAAAATCACCTTGCGAGAAAAATTTGTGGACGGCAGTCGGGCGCGCACCCATGCCGACCTGAATACCAACGGGGATGGTGTTGTCGCCTTCGGTGGCAGAGCCTGCGATCTTCATGGTCTGGTACATGAGATCTTCAAATTCCGCACGGCTTTTCTTGAATCCAGCCGTATTGACGTTGGCAAGGTTGTTGGAAATAACGTCGATATTGAGTTGCTGGGCCACCATGCCTGTGGCGGATGTCCAGAGTGAACGCATCATGGCAAAGGCTCCTTGGGTGAAGACGAAAAACAGTTCTATAAAACAGTTTTATAAAACAGGCCTACCGTGACGTTTTGCCGACCTTGGTGGTCACGTCGCGGTCGAGGGTATCGGATGTCTGCATGACTTTCTGGTACGCTTCAAACTGGCGGTTGACTTCGATCATCTTGACCATTTCTGTGACCACATTGACGTTTGCGGCCTCCAGAAAGCCTTGATTCACGATAGCGCCACCGGGAAGCGCGTTTATTTCTTGCGCTTGTGAGCCTTCTTCAAGGCGGTAAAGATTGCCGCCCACTTTTTTGAGTGCTTTCACATCATCCACGGACACGATCTGGAGAGCGCCCACTTCATCGCCGTCAGCAAAGACCCGACCTTCTGGAGACAGGTGGACGTTGCGGGTGCCTTGCGGGATGGCGATAGGGCCACCTTCGCCAAGGACAGGCCAGCCCTGTTTGGTCACAAGCTGACCGTCAGCCGTCTGACAGAACGCCCCGTTGCGGGTGAGGTAGTCGCCTTGTGGGGACTGCACTCGAAAGAAACCTTCCCCAGAAATCGCCAGATCAAGCGGGTTTCCCGTGAATTGCAGGCCACCTTGACTGAAATCGGTCTGAGAAACGGCAACCCGTACCCGCGCCGCGATCTGCGGTTCAGGAAACAGCGGCTTTGAGCGCACCGTAGCGACAGGTTCCATAATCTGATCGTGCGCAAACTGGATCATGGTGTCCTTAAAGGCCAGTTGATCCGCCTTGTACCCTGATGTACCGGCATTCGCCAGATTATTGGCTATGAAATCCATCCGGTGTTCCGCGCTCAACGCACCGAAAAGACCGCTGAATGCTGCTTCCTGCATAACCTGCCTCCTCAAGGGGCTTCCGTGAATGAGCAGAGTGATGCAAAAAGAATGCCTCCGGGATGCCTCCGGGATGCCTCCGGCGGGCAAGGGCGCTGCCCTTGCATCCCGGCAGGGACTGCCCCTCACCTGCAAGGGGCGAGCCGCCCCTTGACCCGGCGTGTTGGAGCGTCAGGGGAAGCTCTTCTGCAAAGAGCTTCCTGTGTCCTGAGGCTGTGTGTTATTGGCCTAATTTTTGTTCTTTGATGGGATCAGCGGGTGTGCCGGAGGGTGGGGGGGTGCCGGGGGGAAGGGTGACATCGTGTTGTCCGGCTTCCACTTCGATGACGGGGATTTCTGGGGTATACGCAGGCAGAGCTTTTTTGGCGGCGACATCGACAAAGAGCTTGCAAGCCTTGCTACGGCAATCGTACACCGCAAGAAGGCGCGGGTGCAGAATTTTGGCAAAGGGTTTTTCGATGACAAGGTAATAGTCGAGCAAGCCGTTGTTGTGTGTGGATTTGACGCGGCACAGCAACAGCCAGTCGTCGGACTTGTCGTTGTTCCAGTCGGTTTCAGCAAGGAGGGAGACTGTCACGATGTCGCTCCCCTGACTCAGCACAAAGCCGTGGGGGCGCATCTCCAGCGTGTCGCCGTGTGAACGCGAGGCGGCAAAGGTCGGCGGGAGGAGGGATGGGTCAACCTGAAAACGAAAAGCTGGCGACAGGCGCTGCAAGAGATACCCACCGACTTGCGGTGGCAGGCTAGACGTGCCAAACAAAGGCGAGATGTACGCGCCCTTGGCATCAATAACCCCTCGATCCCGTAAAACAGGCGCAAGGCGCTTGGCCATGGTGTTGAATTCCTGATCTTCCGCAACCCGGACGTATTTCCCGGAACACCCGGTCAGTACCAGTGCAAACAAAAGGAGCAAAGACGAAAAAGAAATGAGGCGAACCATGCAGACTCCTGAGAAGTTGGCGAACATGTTTTTTCGGGTGATAGGCCTGTCGTTTGGGATTGTAAAGGGTTCCGTTCCCCGGTAGTGTTTTCTGACAGCGTGAAGCCCCTTTCACAATCCATGACAATCCATCTTTTGAGGCGATCATCATGAAATGGCCGAACTTGACCGGACTTTTGCCCGATGCCACCCCGTCCACGGCGTCCTCTAGACCCACAACGCCCTCCAATCGACCCCGTATCCCTCTCTTTTTCAAGAAGTTGCGCCAATACGGACGCATCGGCTTGCTGGTGCTGGTGCTTTTGCTGGTGCTTGCGGGTGGGTACTGGCTCTTTGGCGGGGGGCCGGGGGATTCGAGTGCGCGGGTAGACGGACGGGTTCACGCCTTGGCTTCTGGGGTAGAAGGGCGCGTTGCAGCGGTGCTTGTCACAGAAAACCAGCTCGTTACGGCTGGTCAACCGCTTGTTCGGCTGGAGGATGGGCAGCTTGGTGCGGAGCTTGCGGAAGCCAAAGCGCGTCTGGAGTCGTTGCGATTGGGGATTTCGCCGGATGTCGCGGACTTGCGCGGGACAGGGCAACCCGGTGCGACGGCTGAAGACGCCATTCGGGCGCGGATGCAGTCCTCACGCAGTGAAGAAACCCTTGCGCGGCGCAATCTTGAACAGATGACAACGTTCCACGCGCAGGCCTTGCTTGAAGTCCGGCGGCTGGATGTGTTGTCTGGATCAAGCACACCCGCCAGAGGGCGTATCGACGCGGCGCGAAAGGCAGAGCTTGAAGCGCGTTCGCGGATGGAAGCGGCACGGGACACCTATGAGGCTGTGAGCCGTGCCAGAGCGGGCGCGGACGGGGAGTTGCGGCGGTACCGCACCGAGGCGACCAGAAGTGTGGAACTGCCATCGGATCTGCGGGCGCGACAGCTTGAGATGCAAGAAGCCAGAGTCCGCGAGGCTGAACAACGTTTTGCGGCAGCCACCATCGTGGCGCCTGTGGACGGGCAGGTTGCGCGGATCGGTGTTTCGCCCGGCGCACCTGTGCGTCAGGGGCAGATTGTCACCGCCGTGATGCCCATCCGTCCGGGCGATCTGTGGATCACCGCGCACATTACGGAAGAAGACATCAGCCGCGTGGCACCGGGGATGGTGTGTACGGTCTTTTTCCCCGCGTACAAGCAATTTTCGTTGCCGGGTGTTGTCGAATCGGTGCTTGCGGGTACGTCTGGGATGGTGCCAGCGATTGACGATTCGCCGGAATCGCTCCGCCCGCGCTCAGGCATCGCGGTTCGTATCGGCATTCCAGACTACAAGCCTGAAACCATGCCCGCTCTGCGTGTGGGGATGCAGGCCAGCGTCCGTATTGAACCGATCTTGTGAAAAAAGTGCAGAAGAGACGGATTTTTTTTGTTCCTCTAACAGCCTGCAAATGCAGTGTGTTTTTTGAATAGTACAACGTGACAAGAGCTTCTGGCGCCAAGACCCCCTTCTTGAGGGTATGAAAACCATCTGGGAAGTGCTAGTCCCAGATGAAGTAGAGGTTGCATCTAGGTTTGTTTCTTGTTCTTTTTGTCACAAGATGTGTGTGAATGTCGTTTTGGGTTCCAGTTTTGGCATCTATCGCACAAGACGTGCGACCGAACGTCATTGTAAAAGGAGAGACAGCATGGGCGATGTGGCACCTGCGTCAGCATGGGAATTGACTGTTGTGGCAGTCGGCCTGCTGGCATTGTTGTACGGGACATTCAGAGCCTATCAGGGACGTGGGCGACCGGGGTTGCTCATTGTCTGGGGCGCTGTGGCGGATCTGGGACTGGCCTTTATGGGCTATGGGCTTGGTGGCGGTTCTGGCGTTGCAGGAGCGACGCTGGTTTTGCTCTATCACGGCGTTTCCAGATATGCCGCGTGGATCGCGTTGACCGGAATGGTTGTTGCGCCGTGGACTGCGGGCGTGAACGCCTTGCGCGGTGCGGTGTGGCGGCGTCCTGTTCCGGCTGTGCTCTTTGCGTTAACAATGGTTGCCGCGCTGGGAACCTCGCCAGTCCAAACGCCTGACGGTCGGCACTTGCTGCACCATGTCATGGGTGTACAGGGCGGGCCGTTGCTGGTTGTGGTGGTCGCGCTGGCCTATACGGTTCTGACGTGGCTGACGGCTGAAGTGGTGCTTGCGGCCTGCTTCACGAGTCGAGCCGAGACGCTGGAACAAAACGCCTGTGAAGAGGGTGCCTTGTCGCCTCTGGCTGTGCCGGAAGGCCAGCCGGAAAACACGGCACTGCGGAGCTGGGGAGACGGGTTGACACCGTCAGCACTGTACGCGGCCTTGCGTGGCTCTTCTTCACGCCTGCTGTACAGTCTGGTGCTTCTTCTGGTGCTGTTTGGCCTGTTCCGGGAGCTGGTGCAAGGGTGCGGGGCATGGATCAGCGGCGTTGCTTCTGGCGAACTGCCTGTCATGGAAGGGCATTGGCACTTGGGCGCGCTGGTACTGTTTGCAGGCGCGTTTCCCGTGCTCTGGACACGTCTTGTCCCTGTAGCACGCCGCACTGTCTATGTTTTGAGTGTGATGTTGCTGGCCTTTGTGTTGACGTGCCTTGTTGATGTGACCCCGCTGGCTCGACTGTTCGGCGTGATCATCACGGGCATCGGCTTTTTGGTGGCCTGCTATTCTGTGGACTATATTGAAGAAGACAATCGGAAACCGTGGTACTGGTTCCTGCTGCTCCTGACTTTTGGGGCGTTGCTTGGGATTGTCAGTACAACGAATCTGGGCGCGTTTGGTTCTTTCTGGGAAATCATGAGCTGGGCTTCCTTTGCGCTGGTAGCGTGGGAATGCACCGAAAAAGGCCGTGCTGCTGCGATCAAGTACATTGTGATCTGCGGTGGAGCGGCTCTTGTCATGTTGCCGGGGCTGTTCATGCTCGGTGGCGCAATGACGGATTTTGGCGATGTGTTCAACCTTGGTGTTGGAGGACGTACCCCGGAAGCGTTGCGTTTCGGGCTGATGTTTGCGCTCATCGGGTTTGCCGCTAAAGCTGGTCTGGTACCGCTCCACGGCTGGTTGCCTGACGCGCACCCCGCCGCTCCCTCGTCGGTGTCCGCGCCGTTGTCTGGCGTGCTCACCAAGGTGGGCGTCTTTGGGATCATCGTTGCGTATTATCTGCTGGTGGGTCGCCCGGAAATACGCGAACTCGGCACCATTGGAGGCCTGTCGGTTCCGGGAATGCTGGTGACGCTGCTTGGGCTTGTCACCATGTTCTTTGGCGAATGTATGGCCTTGCGGCAGGACGACATCAAGCGGATGCTTGCCTATTCCACAATGGGGCAGGTGGGCGAAATCTGTACGGTGCTCGGCATAGGCACATGGCTTGCGACCACTGGGGCGCTTGCGCATGTGCTGAACCACGCGATCATGAAGGACTTGCTCTTCTTGTGCGCTGGCGGGCTTATCATGCGCGTTGGCAGTCGCAAGCTCTCTGATCTTGCGGGGCTGGCGCAGAAGATGCCGTGGACAGTGGGTTGCATGTCAATCGGACTGGTCGCGGTGATGGGGCTTCCGCCCTTCAACGGCTTTATCAGCAAGTATCTGATGATCGCGGCCTGCATGGATGCCAGTCAGCCGCTGCTTGCGGCGGCACTGCTTGCGGCAAGCCTCATCGGTGCGGTCTATTACATGCGCATCCTGCGCACCCTGTTGCTTGACGAAGCGCCGGTCAATCGGCCGTGGATCAGGGAAATCCCGCTTTCCATGCGCGTTCCGCTGGTGATCCTCACGGGTCTGTGCGTGCTGTTTGGGATGGCACCGCAAACGGGTCTGTCGCTTGTCACTCCGGTTGCCGGGATGCTGACGGGCATGGGTACAGGACAGGGCGCAATCGCGCAGGGGATCTTGTCGAGCCTGTCGGTTTCGTGGCCTGTCTTTGTCGTTCTGCCGATGGTTGGCGCGCTGATCCCGGTGTTCTTCCGGCGTGATCCGGTTCGTGCGGGCTGGGGTTCTGCGGCGATTCTCGCTCTGACCACGTTGCATGTGCTGTGCTTTGGGCAGTCTCTCGACACGCTTTCGTTCTGGATGGCTGTGATTGTGCCGTTCATGGGCGCGTTGAACCTTGTGTATTCCGTGAGTTACATGGAACACAGCCACACGCAGTGGCGGTTCTACACCTTCTTCCTGCTCATGGTGGGTGGTCTTGAAGGTGTTGCCGCGAGTTCGGATCTGTTCAGCTTCTTTACCTTCTGGGAAATCATGAGTTCGTGGACGCTCTATTTTGCCATTGTCCACGAAGGCACCCCGGAAGCGTTGCGTGAAGGCTTCAAGTATTTCCTGTTCAACATTGCGGGCGCTGGCTTCCTCTTCCTTGGGATCGGCATTCTGGTGGCTCACACAGGAACATCGCAGTTTGCAGAGATCGGCGCGGCGCTTGGCACCTTGTCCCCGGCATGGGGCACAGCGGTGCTTGGGCTGCTTGCGCTTGGTTTTTGTATGAAGGCGGCGCAGGTTTCCTTGCGCATTGACTGGCAGATGCACCCAGTACTCGCGCCTACGCCTGTTTCTGGATACATCTCCTCTGTGTTGCTGAAGATTGCGGTGTTTGGACTGGTCAAGCTGTTCCTCGTGTTCGGGGGTGGTCTTGTTCAGCACGCCGCCAATCTGGGCAGTCTGCACGGGCTTGTGGGCGCAGACCCCTTCCACCTTGGCACGATCATGTATCTGGTGGCTTGGGTGGGGGCGTTCACGCTGCTCTACAGTGCGTTTCAGGCCATGGTGCAAACGCGCCTCAAGCTGGTGTTCATCTGGTCTACGGTCAGTCAGATCGGGTACATGGTGCTTGGGGTGGCGATTGGCACGAGCCTTGGCATGGCGGGCGGCTTGCTGCACATGGTGAGCCACGTCTTCTTCAAGGATCTGCTGTTCCTCATGGTTGGGGCGATCATGTTCCGCACGCATGTGGACACGATTGCAGAACTTGGCGGCGTGGGGCGGCGGATGCCTGTGACGATGTTCTGTTTCTTCATCGCGGCGCTGACCGCAGTTGGGGTGCCGCCAACGAGTGGTTTTACCTCCAAGTGGCTCATCTATCAGGCGCTCATGCAGCAGGGTGAACCGCTGCTTGCGCTGGTGTCGCTTGTCGGGAGTGTGGTGACGCTGGCCTATCTGGCAAGGTTCATGCACACGGTATTCCTGGGGCAGCCTGTGCGCGATCTTGAGACGATTGAAGACGCGCCAAAGGTCATGCGTGTACCCATGCTGTTGCTGGTGTTTGTCGTCATCGTGACGGGTCTCTTCCCCGGTATCTTGCTGGCGCCGATCAATGAGGCGCTGGTGGAATACGGGATGCCCGGACTGGATGTGGCGGCCTGGGGCATCGCAACGGGTGCTGGAGCGTGGGATGCCACACTGGTGGCTCTGCTCCTGCTGGTTTCTTTCGGTGGTGTCTGGATTGGTTTGCGCATCATGCTGGCGCGGGTTCCTGTGCGCGTGACAGATCCGCACGCCTGTGGTCATGATCCAGCGCTCGAAACAAGCCGTATCCCTTCTCGCAACACCTACCCCGCGCTGTCACAGTTGCTGTGGCGTCGAGGTCGTCGGCAGGCGTGAGGGGGAAAGGCTTCCGGCGGTCAGACCAGCGCGCTCAGTGCGTCTCTGGTCGCCGGAGGCATCTTTCACAAACGGAACTGGTGAGGTCGCAATATGCTTGATATACTTATAGGAATACTTCATCTCGTGGTTTTCCCCGGTGGCGTGTTTGCGCTGGGGCTGGGGTTGTTTCTGAAAGGGCTTGATCGGCGGGTGGAAGCGCGGCTTCAGCGCCGTATCGGGCCGCCGCTCATTCAGCCTGTGCTCGACATTGCCAAGCTGTGTACCAAGGAGGTGATCATCCCCTCCTCTGCCATGCGCACGCTGTTTCTTGCCGCACCCGTGATCGCGCTTGGGGGGATCGGGGTGTGTGCGGCTTTGTTGCCTGTCCCCGGTGTGACGGACGGTTTGCCGCGTATCGGAGACATGCTGGTCATCTTTTATCTGTTCCCGCTTCCGGCTATGGCTGTCATGCTGGCGGGTTCGTCTTCTGGTTCTGTCTACGGCGGGATCGGTTTTTCCCGTGAGATGGTGCTGATGCTGGCCTATGAAGTGCCACTGCTTGTCATCATCTTGACCGTTGCCATGAAGGTGGGCGCGGCAACAGGCGGGGGTGCGGAGTTTTCCCTGACCCAGATCATGGCCTATCAGCAGGAACACGGCTCGTTCGGGTTTTCGCTGACCATGTTGCCAGCGCTGGTGGCGTGGCTCATGTTTTTGCCCGCGACCATGGGGGTACCGCCTTTTGACCAGCCTGAAGCGGAAACCGAAATCCTTGAAGGCCCGCTCCTTGAATACTCCGGCGTGTTGCTTGCGCTGTTCAATCTGGCGTCTGCGGTCAAGCTGGTGGTGGTGCTAGGGCTTGGTGTTGTCCTCTTTTTCCCCGGCACGCTCATGGACGGGGGAACAGCCTTGGGGATGGCGGTCAATCTGGTCTGGTTTGTTGTGAAGTGCGTGGTGTTCATGGTGCTCACGCTGTCGCTGGTCAAGTCCGCGACGGGGCGTTTCCGCATCGAACAGGCGTTGTCCTTTTTCCTGAAATACCCCACCGGGCTGGCGCTTTTGAGTCTTGCTCTGGTGTGGATTGGTTGCTGAGGGGAGGCCGGAATGGAACTTTTGCATCGTCTATCCACACGTTCACCCTGGCTTTTCCGCATCAACGCGGGTTCGTGCAACGGGTGCGACGTGGAGCTTGCTACCACGGCCTGTATTTCCCGGTATGATGTGGAACGCTTGGGCTGTAAATACTGTGGGAGTCCGCGCCATGCGGATATTGTACTCATCACCGGATCTTTGACCACACGGGTCAAGGACAAGGTGTTGCGGGTCTGGAACGAGATCCCCAATCCCAAGGTCACCGTGGCGGTGGGCATTTGTCCCATCACGGGCGGCGTCTTCCGCGAAGGGTATTCCATCGAGGGGCCGCTTGACCGCTATCTTCCCATTGATGTGAACGTTCCCGGCTGTCCGCCTCGCCCGCAGTCTATCATGGAGGGCGTGCTTGAGGCCGTGGCGATCTGGCGCGAAAGGATGGAGGGCTGACATGGAATTCCTGAAAGTTCTCTGGAACAATCTCCGCAAGGGGCCGGTTACAGACCCCTTCCCCTTTGGTGAAACGTTTACGCCGGATCGGTACCGGGGCAGGGTGGAAATCGACCCCAAGCGCTGTGTGGGGTGCGGTACCTGCCGCCATGTCTGTGCTGCTGGCGCGATCAATATCAACAAACTGGCAGACGGCACCGGCTTTGAGATCACGGTGTGGCGCAACACCTGTTGCCAGTGTGGTCAGTGTCGGTATTATTGCCCGACGAAGGCCATAAGCCTTACAAACAACTGGCACAACGCGCACCGCAACACGGAGAAATACACGCAAATCACCAGAGCGGTCGTCCACTACGACTACTGCGCTTCGTGCGGCGCAAAAATCCGTTTTCTCCCGCCAGAGGTGCTGCAACGCATCTATGCGGATCATCCTGAAATAGATGTCGATGTTATTTCTCGGCTGTGCCCGTCTTGTCGGCGTGTTGACCTTGCCGTTGAAGAAGACGGGATCATACATCCTGAACGGCCCGCAGACGAGGCGGAAGCGGCTCCTGTGCCTGCACCTGAAAAAGTCATGGCACAAGCTGACGCGACAGAAAAAGTGAAGAAGTCGTAAGGAGTTTTTATGGATACAACATGGTCAAGCCAGACTCTGGACGAACGGATCGTGTCCGGTCTTACAGCGTTGTCCTCTGAAGAGCGAACCAGTCTGGACGCATGGGGTAATGGCTTTCACTGGGTTACGCTCAACAGCGGCGCAGAACTTCCTTCTGTTGCCACGCTGCTGGCAGAACACGGGGCGCGTCTGTGTACCGTGACAGCGTTGCACAAAGATCTTACCCAACCGATTCTGTATATTGCGTATCATTTTGATATACATGGCTATACCGTGACTGTAACAGTGCCTCTTGACCCCAACGAAAACAGCATCCCTACCATAACGCCGTGGTTTCGCAACGCTGACTGGAATGAACGCGAATTTGCAGAACTGTATGACGTGCATGTGGACGGCAACATCAACCCCAAACGGCTGTTCCTTGATCCAGAAATCGAAGAAGGTATCCTCAACGAGGTCATCCCGCTCACAATCATGATGAACGGCGCGTGTACCAAGGACATGTGGGAACGGGTCATGCTGATGAACAAAAGTACACCCGATGCCGAGGAGGACAGGTCATGAATACCCTTCCTGAAGCCTCCAGTTTTTCACTCCCGATAGGCCCGGTGCATGTGGCTCTTGAGGAGCCGATCTACTTTCGTCTGGACATCAGCGGTGAAACAGTGCGGGGTGTAGAGATCACCTCCGGTCATGTGCACCGCGGTATGGAAGGCATGGCGACCCAGCGCAATCTGTTCAAGAACACAACGCTGGTCGAACGGGTCTGCTCCTTGTGTTCCAACAGTCACTCGCTCACCTACTGCATGGTTGTGGAAAATGTTTTGAACATGCTTCCGCCGTTGCGGGCGCAGTATCTGCGTATCCTTGCCGAAGAAACCAAGCGCGTGGCGTCACATCTTTTCAACGTGGCGATTTTCGCGCACAACGTGGGCTTCAAGTCCTTGTTTTTGCATGTCATGGAAGTGCGTGAAGACATACAGGATGTGAAAGAAACCATTTACGGCAACCGGATGAATCTTGCCGCCAACTGCATCGGCGGGGTCAAGTTTGACATGAACAACGACCTTGCCGGGTACATGCGCGAAAAGCTGAACAAGGTTGAAGCGGCTGTGCGGCACGTTGAGCGTGTTTTTTCGACTGACCCCATGATCGCCAAACGTGCGCGGGGTGTGGGGATTTTGCCCAAGGAAGAAGCGCGGCGATTCGGCGTTGTTGGGCCTGTGGCGCGTGGTTCGGGGCTTGAGATTGACGTGCGGCGCAACACGCCGTATCTGGTGTATCCTGAAATGAAGTTTGATCTCATCACCGAACCTGACGGCGATGTGTTGTCCCGGGCGCTGGTTCGGGTGCGTGAAATATTTGAATCTATAGGCATTCTTCGTCAGTGCCTGAACGAACTCCCTGCTGGGGAGGTCAAGGTACGGCTGGAAAGTATCCCGAACAGCGAAGCCGTGGCTCGTTCTGAAGCGCCGCGAGGGGAGCTGTTCTATTTCATCAGAACAAACGGCACCGACACGCCCGCCCGTCTCAAGTGGCGTGTGCCGTCGTACATGAATTGGGAAGCGCTGACGGTGATGATGAAAGATTGTCAGCTTGCTGATATTCCGTTGATCGTCAACAGCATTGACCCTTGCGTGAGTTGTACGGAGCGGTAGCCCTTTTGTAAGGCCAGCGGCGAGAGGAAGCCCATGCACGAAGCCACGATGGTTGCGTCCTTGATGCGCATCATTGAAGAAGAAGCCACGCGCTACGCTGTAGAGCGGATCACGCGGGTGCGGCTTGCGGTGGGGCTGTTTACAGCGGTGGAGCCGCAGACGCTACGGGCTTGCTTTGAGCTGTTCGCCGAAGGCACCGTTGCCGAGGGTGCAGAGCTTGTGGTGGACAGAGTACCGGCTTCTGGATTGTGTCTTCAGTGCGGGGAGCGTTTTGCGATGCAAACCGTGCGCTGTCGCTGTCCTGCTTGTGGCAGTGCCGAGCTTGAAGGTTCGGGCGGACAGGAGTTCACGGTTACAGGGCTGGAAGGATGTTGAAACGATCGTTTTTGCGGCACGGTTTTTCGTTTGGAACTGTTCAACGAACTGCGGTGCGGCGAAGGATGTGCGCATGAGCCGTTATATGATTGAATCTGTACCGGAGAAGTGTCGGGCGTGCCGACGGTGCGAGATAGCTTGCATCGCCGCGCACCACGGCCTGACCTTCAAAGACGCCCTGAAAAAACGCGACGAGCTGGTGGCTCGCGTGCATGTGGTCAAGAGCGGCACCATCAAGTCGCCGGTGTCGTGTCGGCAGTGCGAAAACGCGCCTTGTGCGCGCATCTGTCCGACAGGTGCCATGCATGTAGAAGACGGACATGTGCTCATGAATGTGCAGGTCTGTTCGGGGTGCCAACTGTGTCTGATGGCGTGCGCTTACGGCGCCATTTCGCTGGAGTCCATTGGTTTGCCTCAGGCTGGCACGGAAACAATGGCGCAAAAAAGCCGTACCGTTGCTGTGCGGTGTGACTTGTGTGTGGACTGGATGCGGCAGGAAGGCAAATCCGTGCCCGCCTGCGTAGAAGCGTGCCCTGTCCACGCCCGGAGTATGGTGCAATTGTAAGCCTGTGGGGAATCCCTGCTGGAGCAGAGTGCCTTTTTAAAGGTACTTTGCTCTAGTAGCATTTTGCTTTTGAAACACTTTGTGTTTCAACGCATCAGAGCCTTTTCAATCTGAAAAGGCTCTAGTCTGGCTGATAGAGGGAGCGCACCCGGCGCACATAGTTCTGGGTTTCTGGAAAGGGCGGGATGCCTCCGTAGGTATCCACCGCAGCAGCGCCAGCGTTGTACGCCGCCAGCGCAATATCCACGGTTTTGTAGCGCTTAAGCAGGGTGCAAAAATACCGCACGCCGCCTGCGATGTTTTCTTCAGGATCAAAGGCGTCCTGGACGTTGAGGTCTTGTTGTGTTCCGGGCATGAGTTGCATAAGCCCTTGTGCTCCGGCTGGTGAAACCGCTGTTGGCACACCATTCGATTCTGTTTTGATGATCGCCATAATCAGCCCTGCGTCCACGCCGTGAGCGCGGGCATAGCGCGTCACAAGCTGTTGCATACCCTCTGGCGCAAGCTGTTGTACTGTCCGTTTTACGTCAAACATCCCCATGCCTTGCACCTGAAACTGTCCGAGCAGACGGTAACGCTCGTCCCCGTCTGGGCGATTGGTGAGGCACACGGTGCCGTTTTCGTCCACCCGAGTATAAATGCGTTCGATGGTACAAGGTGCTGCTGCTTGTGCCGAGGCAAAACCCGTCAGCCCGCAGGTGAGCGCCAGACAAAGGGTCACCCTGTTTGCCTTCCACGCCCACCCCTTTCTTCTGAACCGGTCTTTTGCTACAGTCATGGTGCCCTCATCTGTGGTCGCAAGTTTAGCGGCAACACCGATAAAACGCAAACAATCTCCGTAGAGTATGAGGCATGACCATGTCCTTTACCAAAAAGGTTGCGCGCATCCTTTTGCTGTGTGCGGTGCTGCTGGCTTTAGGGATGACGCTTATGATGCCCAAACAGTCGCTTGCGGACAGTGACGTGCCTCCACCCGACACATCCGGGCAAACGCGGATCTACATCTGGAAGGATGCAGAAGGTGTGACACACATCGGAGACAAGGCAGCGCCTGTGGAGGGTGCGGATTCTGAAGGCGGTTTTTTGTTGCACCCGCAAGCGCCGGATACACCGATGGTGCGTGAGACACCGAGCACCAGAGAGGAGCCTGTCATTCAGCCGGAAGGAAAGGTTCAGAGTCCGTCTCTGCTTCAGTTGCAAGAGGAGCGCAAGGCCTTGAATAACCAGTTTATTCATGCCAAAAACAAAGGCAACGGGTACGCGAAGATCCGCTTGCGGCGCTTGCTCGACGCCAACAGCAAGGCGCAGGAACGCTTGCGCGGACAAACGCCCCCAGCCAGCCCCTCCCCGCCGGGGCAACCATGAGCTTTGTAGCGCGCACAGCCTCTGCGGGAACGTTGCTCGAAGTCGTTGCCATTCTGGTTATCCTTGGGATACTCGCGCTCTCTGGCACACCCTTTGTGCATCAGACCGCCGTTCTTGCGTATGTTGAACGCGACGCGCTGGTTTCTCGACTGTTGTATGCGCGAGGGCAGGGCATGGTTCGCGGCGGCGGGGTGTGTCTGACGGTGCAGCGTGAGAACGGGCGGTTTGTGCAGCGTCTGACGCACGAAGCAAGCCTTGCGTCCACTGCGGCAACGGTGGCCTCTGTGCTGGCCTACCCCGGCGAAGCTGCGCCGTATGTCATGCCAGAAAACATGTCTGTTCTCACGGACATGGAAAGTCTGTGTTTTGACGCTCTTGGCAGGCTCTGCCCCAAGCACGCCTTGCGCCTTGAGGCGGCTGGTGAAACAGTGCTGTGTTCAGACGCGACAAGCCATCCGCCGGGCACGGTGACGCGCCTTGTCCTTGTGGCAGACGACACAAAGCAGGAGGTGCGTATCGTTACCGAAACAGGATTCATCCAATGAAACAGGGCTTCACGCTTATAGAAAGCATTGTGACGCTGGTCTTGTTGTTTGTGTTGTCGGGCATGGCGGTGCAGCTTTTTGCCACGTCCTACCGTGAAACCGCCCAGAGTGTCCGCCGCACGGCAGATCAGTGCCGGATGGTGGAGGTTATGGAACAGCTTGTCGCGGACGCGCTCTCTTTTCAGGAACACGAGCCCCTGGACGCGCTTCAGAGTCGCATCGCAGCGCACCGGTACGGCGACGATGTGCGCATCCTTGTCACGCCGGTGTTTTTTGAGGCTGGAACAGTGACCCCCGTTGCCCCAAGGCCAAGCGCCGGGCAAGGGGCGAGGTTGGGGCGTTCTGCCCCGGATCTGCTGCTGATTGCGGTTGAAAAAAACGACATGAGGCTTTCGCGTGTGTACAGCAACTGAGCGTTATCAGCGCGCTCGTGCAGGCTTTACGCTGATTGAAGTGCTCTGTACTCTGGTGCTGCTCGGTATCATCAGCACGGTGTTGCTTTCTGTCATCGCAAAAGGTGCGCAAGCCTACATCGAGGCGCGCCACTGGAGCCGCGACAACACCCAGCTCGCATTGGCGCTGAGGCGTCTCTACAAGGAACTGTATCAGCTTGACGGTGTGGTCACGGTTTCGGCGCACCAGCTTGTCTTTACCTCGTTTGGTACGGACAGCAAGACGACGCTGGCGTATCTTCCCACGGAGCACGTCCTTCTCCTTCAGGGGAGTGTGCTGCTTCAGGATGTTCGTGCGGTGACCTTGCGTTTGTACGCCGGGGATAAAGCGTGGACAAAAGACATGCCCGCAAGCCGTCTCTCGTTTGTGGCAATCGAGGTCACGCCGGGGTGGGAGCACGGCGGCGCGGAGGGGGTGTTTCGGCTTGGCGTGTGCCCGCGCAGCAACAGCGGTACGGGCGCACCGGGTATGGCGCACGGAGACACGTTGTGAGTTCTGACAAACAACCTCATGAAAGAGAGAAAAGCGGCGCGTTGGGTGTTGCGCACGGAGACACGTTGTGAGTCGAGGGGAAACGGTGTCTGAACGCGGTAGCGTGCTGCTGGTGATCGTGGTCAGCCTTGTGCTGTTTGGGATGCTCGGCGCGGGCATGGTGACACTCATGACAGGTTCGCTCATGAGTGGCGTAGAGGTGCAAGAACTTGCGCAAGCTCGTTATCTGGCAGAATCCGGGCTGTCCGTGGCGCGAAGTCGGTTTGTACACCGCACGAGCCAGCAACTGCTCACAGAGGTTTTGGCACTCCATCGCCAGAAAACGGTTTCCATTCCCGATCTGGGCGAGGTGGATCTAACCTGTGTCCCGCACTGGTTTCATACCGGAAAACACCCGACGGGCGAGCCTGCCGCTGGGGGTTCGTTGGTGCAAGGGGAGGGCGTCTTTGCGGCACAAGGCCTTGATGGCTCTACGCGGTTGCTGTCTGGCACGCCGCCAGAGGACGCGGACGTCTATCTTGTCAGTCTTCTTGACCGCACGCAGTCTCGGCTTGTGTCTACGGGTGTGGGGCGCTGGAGGTTGACGGTTGTTCCCTTGTCCGACGTGGCCTTTCCTGAACAGGATGGTTTGATCGGGCTGGTGGACGATGACGGCATCATCTCGCCAGACAAGCGCTGTTACTACCGCAGGTTACGCCGAACCGCCACAAGCTGGGTGTTTGAGGAGGTGCGACCTGTCGGACATGCGGACGGTGACCCCCTCCCGGCGGCGCGTTTCCTGCTGCACCAGACGGATCTTGCGGACAAGGATCTTGTGCTGGGGCAATACGTTGCGATCACAGCGTTTGCGCGCACGGCTGGCAGGGGCAGGGACAGTCTGCGTGCTGGGTTTAATGGGCTTGCTTCGTTTCACCCGACGCTCTCCGAACCGGGTGCGGCCTTTCCCGGTCATGGCGAACGGGTGTCTTGTGTCGTGTCCGACTGGACAGATGTCCGTCTGTCTGTCGCGCTTGCTCCGGCAGCGTCTGTGCCGAGTTTGCGCGGTCTGCTGTTTCGTACCGCCTTTATAGGTGGCGAGGTGCTCACGGATGCGGGAGGCATCGGGTTAGGACTAGGAACGCTTACGGGAAGCGTTGCGCTTGCAAAGAGCGGCGACGGTTTTTCGGTTGTCCCTAGCCTCGAGACAACCATCAACCCCCTGCTGTTGCCGGGGTTTGTCCCTCTGCCAGCAGTGCGCTCAGACAAGGAGAACGTGCCGCACGCCTTTACGATCAGCAAGCCTGACTGGGACAGATACCGCGTGCTCTACCAGAATCCTGACGCGACAACCGGGTGTAAACGCCTCAAACCGCTCGTTGTTCTGTGGGGGTATGACGATAGACCCGGTGCCGCGCACCCGCTGTTCTGGCTTGCGGTGGGGGAAGTGCCCACCGACACCGTACCCGCCTTTGCAGACACGTTCCGGTTGCTTGTGCGTGTTCAGGAAGAGCAGGGCGCTAACCACATCAGGGCGTGGGTGGCAGGGGGGAGGGCGTCAGCGCCTGTGCGCTGGGCGTTTGTCAACGCGCCTTTTGCCACGTTGCTCTCGCCAGCACACGTTGCGACTTCATGCGCGGTTGGTGTACCGTTCACGCGGACAGGATTTTTTCAGGGTGTGTACCGGACAGACGGAACCTTGCCTGC
>JAVVPW010000021.1:0-19260 GCA_036655575.1 Bilophila sp. | reverse complement strand
CATTTTGGGGAAAAACGTGGTTTTCCCCAAAATCCACGCCGCGTTGCGGCGGCTGCCGCGCTTGCGTCAGCAGAGCATTTTCAAAATAAAAATGCTCTATATGTTGTTTACAACCTTGCCGGAGGCTCCATGCTCGCGCGATTTTTGCCTCAAACAGTTCCTTTTTTTGAACTGCTGACAGAACAAAACGAATTTCTTCAAAAAATGGCTCGGGGACTTCTTGATGTCACCGAAAACAACTACGAAGCAGAGGCAAGCCTCAAGCAGATCAATCTGCTGGAAGAAGACGCTGACACCCTCACCCGAAAGATCACCTGGCACCTCTCACAGACCTTCATCACGCCCATTGATCGAGAGGACATCCATTCTATCAATCTGGCACAAGAGCGGGTGGCGGACGGTTTGCAAAACCTCGCCAGCCGCATTTATGTCTGTGGCTTCATCTATCAGCGTTTCCCAGCGCAGATGATCGCCCACAACGTGAAGGGGATGATCAACGATACCGCGATCATGCTTGAACAACTGGCGCGCAAGAAAGAAATCTCTGGTTCCTTGCGCACGCTCAAGAGTCGCAAGGCTGATTGTGAAATGCTCCTTGCTGCCGGGCTTGCGGAATTGCAGGAAGTGGAGATCACGAGCTTTGCCATGGTCAAGGAAATCATTCTCTGGAGTCAGATTTATGAGCGGATGGAACGCTCTGTAGACCTTGTTTCTGATCTTGCGGACACCATGGAGCAGGTGGTGCTCAAGTATGTTTGAAGTACCCCTACTGCTGGTGATCATCGTCCTTGTGGCGCTGGTGTTCGACTTCACCAACGGTGCGCACGACTGCGCCAACGCCATAGCCACCGTCGTTTCCACCAAAGTCATGAGTCCGAGAGCTGCTGTTGTCATGGCGGCTTCTCTCAATCTGGTGGGGGCGTTTCTGGGAACCAAGGTCGCTACAACGCTTGGGAGCGGCATTGTCAACACAGAGATGGTTGCAAGCTGTCAACCACTTGTGCTGGCGGCGTTGCTTGCGGCCATCGCCTGGAACGTCATCACCTGGTATTTTGGGATTCCTTCGTCTTCTTCCCACGCGCTCATCGGCGGACTGATGGGTGCGGCTATGGCTTATGCTGGGTTTGAAACGCTCAATGCCAGCTCCATTGTCCACAAAATCCTTCTGCCCCTCGTGCTCTCACCCCTTGCGGGCTTTAGTGTGGGCTTTTTGTTCATGCTCATCATTGGGTTGCTCTTTGCCAGAGCCAACCGCAACCGCCTGACCCACGCCTTCACCCGTCTGCAAATCCTTTCCGCCGCGTTCATGGCAACCAGCCACGGACTCAACGACGCGCAAAAAACCATGGGCGTGATCACGCTGGCGCTCTTTATCTTCAATCAGATCGACGTTATTACGGTGCCCTTCTGGGTCAAATGTGTCTGCGCTATGTCCATGGCTGCGGGCACAGCTCTGGGCGGCTGGAAAATCGTCAAGACAATGGGACACAAGATCTTCAAGCTCGAACCAGTGCATGGCTTCGCTACAGAAACCTCTGCCTCGCTCGTCATCACCTGCGCCTCACTCATCGGCGCCCCCATCAGCACCACCCACACCATCACCGCCTGTATCTTTGGTGTCGGCTCGACCAAGCGCTTGTCTGCTGTCCGCTGGGGCATCGCCGGAAACCTTGTTGTGGCGTGGATTCTGACCATTCCCGCTTCCGCTATCCTCTCCGCGCTGTTCTTCTATCTTTTCGAGCTGGTAGGTGTTGTCTAGAGCAAAGAGCAAAAACAAGCCCATAGACCAGCGCGCCCAGAGGGACAGCGAGAGCCAGCGTTGTGACGTGTGACAAGTTGTGCGAAGCGCAAGACGTGACCACAAACTGTGCGGTGCAAAACGTACACGCGGTTCCAAAAAGTTGCACCAGCACGCTCCTACACGGCACGGTAAACAGCACCGCGTGACGTACCCCTAGCCATAGCAGGACAGCGTTGCACCACAAGCCCAGCGTTACGCCAAGCGGTGGCCCCAACTGTCCCCAGTCGCCGGGGAGTTGCATCAAGGCGTAGCCCGCAAAAGCCGTCAAGAGAAGACTCGGCACAGCGGCGAAGAGCGGTGTCCTTGTGTCCTCCAGCGCGTGACACGCCGCAAGCAACGGACGCGACAGGGCGTAGGCAGGCAGTCCCGGCGCATAGGCACACAAGGCCAACGCGGTACGGGTCACGGCGGCGCTGTCAAACGCACCGTGCCCAAGCACCAGCGCCACCAGCGGCACCGCCACAGCCATGAGTCCGGCAGCGGCAGGCAACGTCAGCCCCAGCGCCAACGCTACCGCCAGCCCTGTTTCGTGTGCCAACGGATGTTCTGAAGAAGAAGAGGATGTGGAGGACGCCAGCACAGCCAGACGCGGCGCCGCAACAATCCCCACCGCCGCACCAAGCACCCCAAGGGGAAACTCCAGCAGGCGTTCGGCATAGAACAACGCCGAGATGTGCCCCGCAGAGAGCTGTGACGCCAGCGTCGAGGCCACCAGAAAAGCGAGTTGCGGTACCGCCGCTCCCAGAATGCCCGCTGGAAGACGCCGCAAGACCGCCCCTACCTGTGCCTCAAGACCGCCCAGCAGAGCGCCATGAGCCTTGCGCTCTGCTCGTACCGCCGGGATCTGGATCAACCACTGCAACACCCCACCACACAAGACACCGCACGCCAGCAAGACGCCTGCGGGTGCGTCTGTCACGACTGCCAGTCCCGCACTCAACAGCATCGTGCAATTGAACAGCGCGGGCGTCAGCGAGGGCAACAAGAAGCGTTCGTGGCTGTGCAGCGCCGCCATGTTCCCTGCGGCAAGCAGCGCAAAAAAGACATACGGGATGCAGATCCGAAACAGAAACACCGCTTCTTCCTGCACCATTACTGTCAAGCCCGGAGCCGTCAGCGCCATGACACCCCCAGCACCAAGCACAAGGAGGAGCGTGAGCAGGCCACCCCAGACGGTCAGCTTGCGCGTGACAGCCAACGCAAGCGCACTGGCCTGCCCCCGGTTCGCGTCAGCGTGCAGGCTTTCGCGGATACAGGCCACCGTCAGACTCATGGACAAGGTGCCTTCGCCGAACAGCCGGCGCACCATGTACGGAAGCCGCAAGGCCGCTGTGAGCGCGTCCGCTGTCCCGGAACCCCCAAGCAACCACGCAAGTGCCGCATCCCGCACGACTCCCAGAAGCCGCGAAACCAGCGTCCCAGCTCCAACCGTCAATGTATGCGTGAGGCGTCTTGTCATGTTTCAATCCACCTCAGAGCTACCATTCTAAAAAAGTTGCCATTCTAGAAAAAACAACGGCGCAACAAAGGAATACATACCTTCTTGCGCCGTGTTTTGTATTCAACGACCGCTTGTTGTGCGCACATAAAAGTCTTAGGAGGATGAGGGGAGAGGGGGGGGAAGGGGGGAACTTTCTCCAGAAAGTTGCCCCCTTCCCCCGATTCTGCCCTTCTCCAGAAGGGTTCCTTCTCCCCTTCCCCCGATTCTGCCTTTCTCCAGAAAGTCCCCTCTCCCCCGATTCTGCCTTTCGCTACATCTTCGCCGCAGTGCGGAGATCGGCGATAGCGTCCGTTTTTTCCCATGTAAATTCGGAAAGTTCACGTCCAAAGTGTCCGTAGCACGATGTTTTCTTGTAAATCGGGCGGAGCAGATCGAGCCGCTTGCTGATATGATACGGGCGCAAGTCAAACACTTCGCGCACGGCCTTGGTCAGACGTTCATCCGAAATCTCTCCAGTACCGAGCGAGGAAACCAGCACAGACACAGGTTGCGCCACACCGATGCAATAGGCGATCTGCACTTCGCAACACGGCGCGAGTCCTGCTGCAACCACGTTCTTGGCAACATACCGCCCCATGTACGCGGCGGAACGGTCAACCTTGGAAGGGTCTTTGCCGGAGAACGCACCGCCGCCGTGGTGCCCTGTGCCACCGTAAGTGTCCTGAATGATCTTGCGTCCTGTCAGACCGCAGTCCCCCATAGGGCCACCCACAACAAACCGTCCGGTGGTGTTGATGAAAATCTCACAGTGCTTGGCGTCAAAAAAACCACTCGGTTCGAGAATGGGCAGAATGACCTTGTGCTTCACAGCTTCAATGATGTCAGCTTGCGAAGCGGATGCGGCGTGCTGCGTGGACACCACCACATTGTTGATGCGCACAGGCTTCCCATCCACATACTCAAACGAAATCTGTGTCTTGCCATCGGGACGGAAAAAATCCACTTCCCCACTCTTGCGAACCTTGGTCAGTTGCTGCGAAAGCTGGTGCGCCCAATAGATCGGCGCGGGCATGAGGGTTGGGGTTTCGTCGCAGGCAAACCCGAACATCATCCCCTGATCGCCAGCACCCTGATCTTCAGGAGCGGTGCGGTCAACACCTTGCGCGATGTCCGAAGACTGCTTGTCGATAGAGGAAAGCACCGCGCATGTCTGCCAGTCAAACCCCATTTCAGAACTGTTGTACCCGATGTCCTTGATGGTTTCCCGCACCACATGAGGGAAATCCGCATAGCCAGACGTGCTTATTTCTCCGGCAATGACCGCCATACCTGTGGTCACGAGCGTTTCACAAGCCACACGCGAATTGGGGTCTTGCGCCAGCAACGTGTCCAGAATAGCATCAGAAATCTGATCCGCAACCTTGTCAGGATGCCCTTCAGTCACGGACTCAGACGTAAAATGATAGGTGCCTTTGTTCAGATTCATGTCTTCTCCCTGAACGGCTCAACCCCATGGGCGAACCGCTGTTCGGTGTAAATAGTGGCACAATTGCCTGTAAAGACAGCAAAAACACCTGCCTGCACAAGCTCCACAGAAACTGTATCTCAATATCAAGGTAAACAGATATACAAAGCCGTTCTGTACATACCACGCACCCCCTGCCTTTGTCTAGCAGCAAGTTCCCCCGCTACAAATCCACGTTCCAAAAAACACAGAATCCTGTTGACCTGACCGCCCGTACTCGGCAAGATCGCAGAGGGGAGTGCTGTTCATGAAACCGATGTATCAGGGTCAAATCGACGTTTTTTGCGCCGCCTACGCGGTTGTCAACGCCATGCGCCACTTGCGGGCTATCCGTCTGCTGACGTGTCGGGAGCTGTTCCACGAGGCACTTCTTGATCTGGCGCGAGACGAAAACGCCTTTCGAGATGCGCTCAATCAAGAAACCGACTACACCCGCTGGGTAGACTCCATGCTGGAACGCCAAAAGCGACTGGGCGGGTTGCAAGTGCAGTACCCCTTTCCTCTTGACGACACCCAGCCAGCCGGAATGCCGCACGACCCTGCTTTCCCACCCACACAAGACATCTCGCTCGAAGAGCTGTGGGCAACACTTGGCGCATGGTTTGCTGGTGGGACACGCCGCGCCGCGCTGTTCCAGTTTGTCCGCTACATTTTTCCCAATAAAACCCAGATTCGGCACTGGACATGCTGTTGCAGTATGGAAGACACGACCCTGCGGCTGTATGATTCGAGCCTTGACGCTGGAGCACTCCACCACCTTGAACGCGACTGGCTCATCACAGACGCACACAACGCCATCATCGGCAACGTGCTCATTGTGCCGTACACGGTGCGCCTCTTGCGGTCGCGTTTTGAACAGATCTAGATTTGAAATGGCTCTAGACTCTGAGCCACAGGAAGCAACGACGATGCACATCATTCGCGCAGAAACCGCTGGATTTTGTATGGGTGTGGGGCTGGCGCTCCGCAAACTCGATCAACTCCTTGAGGAGTACCCAGAGGACACGGCAGGACGCATGGTCATGTTTGGCCCGATCATCCATAACCCGCAAGTGCTTGCCGAATACGCGAGCAAGGGGGTGGTGCGTGCGGACACGCTAGACGCCGTACACTCCGGCGACCATGTGGTCATCCGGGCACACGGGATTCCGCGACAAGACGAAGCCCAACTGTTGCGGTTAGGCGCAAAAGTGGTGGACGCCACCTGCCCCAAGGTCAAACGCGCCCAGCTTGCCATTGCCGAAGCAACCGCGTGCGGTACACCGCTCTATCTGTTCGGAGAAGCTGAACATCCCGAAGTGCGCGGGCTGGTTTCCTATACCGCTGGGCCTTGCCACATCATCGGTAGCCTTAGAGAGTTGCAGGAACAGTTTCCACATATTGTTGACACCGCTCAAGACCTTGTTCTTGCTGCCCAGACCACACAAGAACGCGAAGAATTTGAGGCGATTCGGAACTGGCTCGGATTGCGTAAACAAAGCACCGTGCTCTCGACCATTTGCGACGCTACCCGCCGGCGACAAGAAGAAGCCGCACAGATTGCAGAACGGGTCACAGGCATGATTGTTGTGGGTGGACGAGACAGCGGCAACACACGAAGACTGGCTGATGTTGTCCGTAGCAGAGGCATCCCTGCCTGGCATATTGAGACGCCAGAAGAGGTTTCTACGCTAGATGCCTTGCGGGAATGCTCTATTATCGGTATAACAGCAGGCGCATCTACACCACGAACGATCATTGATGCGGTGCAACGAATGCTGGAACGCCAACCGCTCACCTGAGTACAGGATCAGCCGGAATCGTTCAGGCAAAGGCTTTTCCCGGCATCGAGCTGATTTGTCGTTCCCCTTCGTGCTTGGTGCGAATGAACAAACCCAAAAGCTCTGCTGATACAAACGCGGTAGTTGCCGCAATGCGGCATGGATTCTGGAAAAAACACTCTTTTTCCACGATGACTGCACAGACAAGGTTGCACACTACGCCGGAGGCGCTATGGCACAGACCAACATTCTGCTTGAATCCGGGACCAACGAACTGGAAATTGTTGAATTTTTCCTTGAGGAGCCGGATACCACCACCGGGGCTATTATGGCGTCAACGTGGCAAAGGTGCTTGAAATCATTCGGATGCCCAAGGTTACAGAGTTGCCCGAAGTACAGCACCGTTCCGTTCTTGGCGCCTTCAATCTGCGTTCGCACATCATTCCACTTGTGGATCTGAATGTCTGGCTTGGCAAAGAACACGCAGAAACGGTGGAAGCACCCAAAGTCATCGTGACGGAATTCAACAGTGTCACCACGGCCTTCATGGTTTCCGGCGTCAACCGCATCCACCGCATCAGCTGGGAAGAAGTCGAATCCCCCAACAAATACGTCTCCACGGTTTCGCAAAACACCATCACAGGTGTGGTCAAGCTGGAAGGGCGGATCGTCTTTCTCCTCGACCTTGAAAAAATCGTGGCGGATCTCAACCCGGCGCTCGGCTTGCGACTTGACGAGGCCGTGGACTGGGGCAGTGAAGTGCGCTACCGGGTGCTCATTGCCGACGACTCTGCGCTGATCCGCGAAATGCTCAAGGATCTGATGCAAAAAGCCAATTTTGAGGTGGAAGCTGTAAACAACGGACGTGAAGCGTGGGATCGCATCTGCGAACTCAAGGCCAAGGCCGAAGCCGAACAGCGTCCTGTCACGGACTACCTGCAAGTGCTGGTTTCTGACATTGAAATGCCCAGTATGGACGGACACAACCTGTGCAAGCGCGTCAAGGAAGACCCCGCCTTGCGCAACATCCCTGTCCTGCTGTTCTCGTCCTTGATTACCGAAAAACTGCGCCACAAGGGCATCGCCGTGGGCGCTGACGACCAGATCTCAAAGCCCGAAGTCACCACTCTCGCCCACCGCGTCTACGACCTCATCGCCGAACGCAAAAAAGAAGGCTTGATGTAACAAGGGTTCGTTTCAAGCAGCAATAAACGATATAAAAGAAGATGAGGAATGAGCGGGATCATTCCTCATCTTCTTTTGGTATCTTGGAAAGGCGTTGCAACACAGCGTGTTTCAAAAGCAAAATGCGTTAGGCAGAAAGAGCGCTGTTGGCAGAAGGTTCGAGACGGTAGCCCATTTCTGTAGCCATGCGTTCAAGGGGTGAAATATTGCCGGTGGTTTTCATGATGTGCAACAAGGTTTCCGCACCGAGCTTTGCGCCGGTGTCATAGGGATTCACTTCGCGCAACAAGGTGGAATACGGTTTGCCTACTGCCTGCGCTATCGCCTTGGCTCCGATGGGGCTTTCAAGAACCAGATCATGAACCGTAGTGATAAGATCGTTAGACATGTCTCTCTCCTGCATATAGGACAATAAGGTTGCGTTCTGCGTGGAATCGGGACAAGGATCAGGGGGCCCTTCTGATCGCACTTTGCCAAGAGGTGTTTTCGCTTCCGACAACTCACTTGTGCAACAAGAATCATCTCAGCGAAAGGAGTATTATAGGAGTATACATACATATACTCATATTGCAAGTATAGACTAACCCTGAGTAGAAAAAAACTACTCCCCCCTCTACTCCCCCCCAAAAAAAGCCAGAACGCACCACCAGCCCGCTGGCAGTCTGTACCCAAGGTTTGCCTTTATGTATAAAAACATGATCTATACTAGAGCATTACACATACGCACTCGCTGTCAGTCCCGCGCCCGTCCCTCTCACGCCAACAAAGCACACCACCCCGCCTGACACCACGCCAGACCCAAAGGAGAACCAATGGCTGTTTTTTATCGGCATTATAAAGATCGCTACTATCAGCTTGTAGGTGAGGCACTTGATACAACAGACGACTCCTTAGTGGTCGTATACCGCACGCTCTACCCCTGCGAGTACTCCCTCTTCACACGCCCGAAGGAACATTTTTTCGGTACGGTGCGCCTTGCAGACGGCACAACCACCCTGCGCTTCACGCCGATTGCGGATGCAGACCTCCCCCCAGACGCCCGCGCACACGTCCTTCAGGAACTCCCCCTGCTCCATCCTGCCAAATAAACAACGCCGATCCCCCGTAAAGGAATCGGCGTTTAGCACCAACCTGTTGCGCCTCTCTTTTCCCCCGGAGCTGTTACACCCCATACCGATAATACGCCGCGCAACTGCCTTCGGTTGAGACCATGCAAGGGCCGATGGGGTTTGCGGGGGTGCAGGCTTTGCCAAAGAGGGGGCACTCAGCAGGTTGGCGCTTGCCTTTGAGAATCTCGCCACAGCGGCAACCGGGGATAGGGGAAACATCGGGCAACACCAGACCCAGACGCGCCACCGCGTCAAAGCGTTCGTAGGCAGGATTGAAGGCCAGCCCGCTGTTGGGGATCTCCCCAAGGCCGCGCCAGCGTGCGTCAGAGACACGAAAAACCTGATGCATGATGGCACGCGCCTTGGGGTTTCCCTCGGCATTGACCGCACGCGGATAGGCGTTCTCTACCTGAAAGACCCCGGTGCGGTATTGTTGCGCCATCCGACACAGCGCGTCCAGAATGTCCGCAGGTTCAAACCCCGCGACAACAGCAGGACGGTGCCATTGTGCGGACACAAAGGTGTACGGCAACAATCCGAGCACCGTAGACACATGCCCCGGCAACAAAAAAGCGTCGATGCTGTTCTCGGCATCAGCAAGCAAGGCCTCAAGTGCCGGAGGCACGAGCTTATGGCACGCAAAGACGAGAAAATTGTTGAGCTTGCGCTGCTCTGCCATCAGCACAGTCGCCGCCACAGCGGGTGCGGTTGTTTCAAAACCTACCCCCAGAAAAACCACGGTGGCGTCAGGATTGCGCGCCGCAAGGTCGAGCGCGTCCAGCGGTGAATACACCACAGACACCCGTGCGCCTTGCGCTTGCGCGTGCTTGAGCGAATACCCGTCCGGGTCAGGGACACGCATGAGATCGCCAAAGGTGGCAAGGATCACGTCAGAGCGCGCCGCCAGAGCAATAAACATCGCAACCTCGCTGTCGTGCGTGACACACACCGGACACCCAGGCCCCGTGAGGTGCGTGACCGCGGGCGGGAGCAAGGTTCGCAGGCCACCTCTGAAAATGGAAACCGTATGCGTTCCGCAGACTTCCATAAAGCGCAGGGGTCTATCCAGAAGATTCTGCAAGCGGTCGAGCAAGGCATGACACAAGGCTGGATCGTGAAGCGTAGGCACAGACATGGGCTGTCTCCGGGTTGAGAGGGCGAACCGAGAGACACCATAGCGCGTTTTCCTGCGGGCATAAAGTAGGCGCTTGCCTTGATCTTGCTCCCGGCCTTGGCTATGATCGAACGCTTTCAAACTGGAGACCAGCTCCTTGTTGTCGCACCAGCCACAGGATAAAAAATCATGAGTATCGAGTTTACCGACACCGAGCGCGCTATCCTGCGCATTGTACAAGATCAGCTCCCTGATTCCGCAACGCCGTATGCGGACATTGCGCGTGAGGTTGGCACTGATGAGGGTACGGTGCTTGCGTTGTTGCGCCGCCTGCGAGATGACGGGGCCATCCGGCGTTTCGGAGCCAGCATCAAGCACCAGAAGACTGGCTGGGCGTTCAACGCCATGGTCGGCTGGAAGATTGACGACAGTCTCATCGACGCGGCAGGCGAACACGCCGCACGCCACCCGCACATTTCCCATTGCTACCACCGCCCAACAACGACTCCAGACTGGCCGTACACCCTCTACACCATGATCCACGGGCGCAGTGCGGATGACTGTCAAAACGTCATCGACACCTTGCGCCGCGAGACAGCGCTTGAAGAATACGCTATTCTGGAAAGCCTTGAAGAACTGAAAAAAACCTCCATGAACTATTTTTAAGGATACAGCATGAACACAACACGCTCCAGCGAACTTTTTGCAGCCGCCTGTCAGATCATTCCCGGTGGTGTCAACAGCCCTGTGCGGGCGTGCCACAGCGTAGAGAGTGACCCGCTCTTCATCGCGTCTGGCAAGGGGAGCCACATCACCACGGTAGACGGTCAGGAAATGATCGACTATGTGCTGTCATGGGGGCCGATGCTGCTTGGGCACGCCCACCCTGAGGTCACAAAAGCCATCAGCGAAGCGGCCTTGCGGGGCACAAGCTACGGCGCGCCCTGCGAAGCGGAAGTGTTGCTGGCGCGTGAAGTTGTCGATGCTTTCCCCGGCATGGACATGGTGCGCATGGTCAATTCGGGTACAGAAGCCACCATGTCGGCCTTGCGTCTGGCTCGTGCTGTCACCAAGCGGAACAAGGTACTCAAATTCATTGGCTGTTATCACGGTCATGCGGATTCGTTTCTTGCCAGTGCCGGCTCTGGCGTAGCAACGCTGTCCATTCCGGGAACTCCCGGTGTGCCTGAGTCCACCGTGCAAGACACGCTCCTTGCGCCGTACAACGATCTGACGGCAGTGCAGGATATTTTTCATCTGCACGGCAAGGACATAGCCGCCATCATTGTTGAACCAGTCGCCGGGAACATGGGGCTGGTGTTGCCTGCGGAAGGCTTTCTCAAGGCCTTGCGCGCACTTTGTGACGCCAACGGTTCGCTGCTCATCATGGATGAAGTCATCACAGGCTTTCGGGCGGCGTACGGTGGGGTGCAGACGCGCTGTCACATCACGCCCGACCTCACCACGCTTGGCAAGATCATTGGTGGCGGGTTGCCTGTCGGGGCGTTTGGCGGGAAAGAGGAATACATGCGCCGGGTTGCGCCGTCTGGGGATGTGTATCAGGCAGGCACTCTGTCAGGAAACCCGCTTGCCATGACTGCGGGTCTGGCAACGCTCAAAATCCTCAAAACCAGCGACTATGCGGCGCTTGAAGCGCGTGTCGCCGCCTTTACCGATGAACTGCACGCCATTCTTCAAAGCAAGGGCGTGCCTGTGCAGATCACGCGGCTGGCCTCCATGTTCACGGTCTTTTTCAACAGTGGAGCGCTCCGCAATTTTGAGGATGTCAAAAAATCCGACACAACGCTGCTCACCCGGTATTTTAAGGGGATGCGCGAACACAATATCTTTACCGCCCCTTCCGCCTTTGAAACCGGCATGGTCTCCTTTGCCCACACCTCTGAAGACTTCACCGCGACGCTTGAAGCGGCGAAGCGCATAGCGCTGTAAGAGAAGACAGATGAAGCGTGCCATACCTTCGTTTGTAAGAACGTTGACCAGCGTGTTCTTGGGGACGCTTGCGGTGTTGCTGCTGGCGCGGTGCGTCATGCTGGCGTTGCTCTGGCCTGACATCGTGGGCAACACGCTGTCCGACATCGTGTACGCGCTGTATGTCGGTGCCAAGTTTGACAGCCGCATGGTTGTGCTTGCCCTGATCCCGCTCGGACTCGTCCTCGCAAGCCCCCCTCTTGAGCGACGCCTTGCAAAAAAACCGTTGCGCTGTGGGCTTGCGGTTCTGTACGGTTTGCTCTTTGCCGGGGCTGTGCTCGTCTATGCTGTTGATTTTGGGTACTTCTTCTACCTGCATCAGCGCATCGACGCGACCCTGTTTGACTTTCTCGGCAACCTCGGCATCTCAGGCCGTATGGTCTGGGAAAGCTACCCTGTCCTTTGGATCACGGCAGGACTGTTGAGCGTGAGCCTGCTCTATGCAGGCTGTGTCAACCGCGTTCTGGCGCGCCATGTGGCGACAACAGGAAGCTGGAAGCGCCGCACGGCGTGGACAGCCGGGGCGTTTGTGGTGCTGTTTCTGCTGGCGTACGGACAAATCAGCTCCAACCTGTTCCCCTTGCGCTGGAGCAACGCCTATTTCAGCGTAGACAAGGATCTGGCGCTGCTTGCCCTCAATCCCATCCAGAACCTGCGCGACACCACCAACGCCGCGCACGGTACCCGCCCCAATCTTGAGGCCACAAGAGAAAGCTACCCGCGTGTGGCGGCATGGCTCCGCCTCCCGAAGCCCGATCAGGAGAAGCTCGACTTTGTGCGCACTGTGCCCGGTCAACCGGTGATCTTGAACGGCAAACCGCTCAATGTGATTGTCATCATCATGGAATCCATGACGTGGTCGCACACCTCGTTTGCGCCCAATCTGACCGACACCCCAGAAGACCCCACCCCCAATCTGGCGGCACTGGCGAAAGAATCGCTGTTTTTCCCCACGTTCTTTGCGCCCACCCGGACAACCGCCCGCGCCATTTTCACCACCATGACGGGCATCCCTGATGTCAACCACTCCGGTGGCACCAGCTCCCGCAATCAGGCGCTGGTGGATCAGGCACTCTTGATGAACGAGTTCAAGGGTTATGCAAAATTCTACATGATCGGCGGGAGTGCGAGCTGGGCAAACATCCGTGGCATTCTTGAGCACAACATCAGCGATCTCAATCTGATGGAAGAAGGCGCGTGGCAATCGCCCAACGTCGATGTCTGGGGTATTTCCGATCTCGCGTTGCTGCGTGAAACCGCAGAAGTCCTCTCAACTGTCAAAGGGCCGTTTGTCACGGTTGTACAGACAGCGGGCTTTCACCGTCCCTACACCATCCCTGCTGACAATGAAGGCTTTGAAGTCCGCCAGCCTTCGCCTGAAATACTCAAAAATTATGGGTATACAGAAGCCGCAGAATACAATTCCCTGCGCTTCTCCGATCACGCGCTGGGCGTCTTTTTCCGCATCGCCCGGACAAAGCCGTGGTTTGAAAACACCGTCTTCGCTATTTTTGGCGATCACGGCCTGACAGACACGTCGAGCAACATGACGCCCGGCTATCTGGGGTGCAATCTGCAAAGCAACCATGTTCCCATGCTGCTCTACGCTCCCGGACTGACGCAACACGGCGTCTTCCCTCCGGGTGTCTCTACCCAGCCTTGTGGACAGCCGGATATTTTCCCCACGGTGGCCTCACTCATCGGCCTGCCCTACCGCTACACCGGACTAGGGCGCAATCTCCTTGATCCCGACACCAAAAAGGACGCCCGGCAATTCCTCGGTGGCAACACGGAAGCCATTGTCCGCCTTGTAGAAAATGGCTACTGTTATGTCCGCAACGAACAAGAAGCCCTCTACAAGCTCGATGCCCCAGAGCTTGAAAACCTCATTGAAAGCGACCCCGAGCGCGCATCACACATGCGCCAGTCTGCCGATGACTTTTTCAATGCCTCAAAGTACCTGTTGTACAACAACAAAAAACCATAGCCCGATCAGAGAGGGATGAATCCTGTTTTTAGCCCCAAGATGCCTTGACAACAAAAGGGGATCTGTCCCATTCTGAAAGGCCGCTTGTCTAAAGCAGCTTTGCGTTCTTGTGTCACCATATATCCGATGGAGTACCTCATGCAGCGTAATGGAGCCCAGATTCTCATTGAGTGCCTGATTCGTGAAGGTGTTGAAGTTCTTTTCGGGTATCCGGGAGGAGCCGTACTTGATATTTATGACGAGCTTCCAAAGTACGAACAGCTACGCCATGTTCTGGTACGTCATGAGCAGGCCGCTGTTCACGCCGCTGACGGCTACGCCAGAGCTTCTGGCAAGGTCGGCGTGTGTCTTGCCACCTCAGGCCCCGGCGCGACCAACACCGTAACCGGTATTGCGACAGCCTATTGCGACTCCATCCCGCTGGTGATCTTCACCGGACAGGTGCCCACCGGACTTATCGGCAACGACGCCTTTCAGGAAGTGGACATTGTGGGCATCACCCGCCCCTGTTCCAAGCACAATTATGTTGTGCAACACACCGAAGACCTCGCACGCATCGTCCGGCAGGCCTTCTACCTTGCCCGTTCAGGACGCCCCGGCCCCGTGCTTGTGGATCTGCCCAAAAACGTCATGCAAGGCTGTGCTGACTTTGTCTGGCCCGAAAACGTTTCTATGCGCAGCTACAACCCCACCTACAGGCCAAATTTTGCCCAGATCCGTAAGGCTGTGGAAGCGCTGTGTCAGGCCAAACGCCCCCTGCTCTTCACAGGCGGCGGGGTCATCATGTCAAACGCAAGCGAAGAATGCCGTGCGCTTGCGCATGAATGCAGCATTCCCGTCACCTCGTCCCTCATGGGACTGGGCGCGTTTCCCGGAGACGATCCCTTGTGGCTTGGGATGCTTGGGATGCACGGCACCTTTGCCGCCAACAGAGCGGTCAGCAACGCAGATCTCCTGCTGGCTGTAGGGGTACGGTTTGACGATCGCGTGACCGGACGCCTTTCTGCCTTTGCGCCAAAAGCCACCATTGTTCACATCGACATCGACCCCACTTCCATTCACAAAAACGTCAATGTGCGTATCCCCGTGGTGGGCGACTGCAACAACGCGCTGGTGGCCATTCGTGAACACTTGGCCACCCACACCCCCCGCAAGTGGGCAGAGGATCTCGCGCCGTGGCAGGCACAGCTTGACGCATGGAAGCAGGAACAGCCCATCACATGGTCACAAAGCGATGTCATCAAGCCGCAAGAAGTCATTGAGACCGTCTACAAGATCACGCAAGGCAACGCCATTTTGACAACAGAAGTCGGGCAACACCAGATGTGGACAGCCCAGCTCTACACCTTCCGCGAACCACGCACGCTCATCACCTCCGGTGGACTTGGCACCATGGGGTACGGCTTTCCTGCCGCTATTGGCGCCCAGTTTGCCTTCCCGGACAAGCTCGTGATCGACGTGTCCGGCGACGGTTCCTTCCAGATGAACATGCAAGAACTCATCACCGCCGTCAGCAACAAGTTGCCCATCAAGATCCTTATTCTCAACAACTTTTATCTTGGTATGGTGCGTCAGCTTCAGCACCTTTTCTACAACAAGCGTTGCAACGCCGTGGATATTTCGGATCAGCCGGATTTTGTGAAACTCGCTGACGCCTATGGCGCTGAGGGCTACCGCATCACCCGTTCTGAAGACCTTGAATCGACACTGCGCACGGCCTTTGCCAGCCCGAAGACCGCCATCATCGACGTGCATGTGGAACGTGAAGAAATCGTCTACCCCACTGTGCCCTCCGGCGCATCGCTTGACGAGATGTTGTTGCTGTAAAAAAGGGCGCTCCGGCGGATCAGCGCTTCTGGCAGCCTGCAAGGCAAGCCAGCTTCCTTTCCCCGGATCGCTTTACGAGAAGGACAGTTTGCGGTAGGTTGTCTGTATCACTGAAACATGGCGTGTTTCAAAAGAATCTGCTCTAAGAGAGGTTTGTCATGAGTACCGGGCAATTCCGTGGCGCGTACACGGCATTGGTGACTCCGTTTAAAAACGGCAACGTCGATGAAGAAGCGTTTCGCGCACATATCGAATGGCAGATCGAGCAGGGTATCAACGGGCTTGTCCCGTGCGGAACCACTGGCGAATCCGCAACCTTGACGCATGAAGAACACGAAGCTGTCATCCGTATCTGTGTGGAACAGACAAAAAAACGTGTTCCCATCATTGCGGGTGCGGGTTCTAACAACACCAGCGAAGCCATCCGGCTCACAAAATTTGCCAAAGACGTGGGCGCGGATGGGGTACTGCACATCACACCCTACTACAACAAACCCACACAAGAAGGCCTCTACCAGCATTTCAAGGCCATTTCTGACGCGGTGTCCATTCCGGTTGTCATGTACAATGTGCCGAGCCGTACCGGCTGCAACATGCTCCCCGCAACCGTGGCGCGCATCGCAAAGGCCATCCCCGATGTTGTCGGCATCAAAGAGGCAACCGCCAATCTGATACAGATTTCAGATGTGCTGGAGCAAGCCCCCGCTGGCTTTCAGGTCTTGTCTGGAGACGACTTCACCGTGTTGCCCCTGCTTTCTGTAGGTGGGTGCGGGGTTATTTCCGTTTCTGCAAACGTGGCGCCAGCGATGATGGCAGGACTCTGCAAGGCCTTTGCCGCTGGCGATGTCGCCGAAGCCAAGCGCCTGCATTTTGCCCTCGCGCCCCTCAATCGAGCCATGTTCCTTGAAACCAACCCCCTGCCTGTCAAGACGGCACTCGCACTCATGGGATACCAGCAACTGGAATTTCGTCTCCCCCTCGTGCCGCTCCTGCCTGAAAATCTCGAAAAACTGACCAAGGCTCTCAAGGCCTGCAATCTTCTCCATTGATAAAGGCATACCAAAGCGCCACGGCCTCTACGGAGTCCGTGGCGCTTTGTGTTTGACAAAAGGAACGACAAAAGGAACCATACACATGCAACAACTTGCGTTTACACCTGATTTTAGCAAATCCAACGGACTCATCGCTGCCATTGCGCAGGACGCTGTGACAAAGGATGTGCTGATGTTGGCGTGGATGGATGCCGAGGCGTGGGCAAAGACGCTCGAAACCGGGGAAGCCCATTACCACAGTCGCAGTCGCAATGCCCTATGGCACAAGGGCGGAACATCCGGTCATGTGCAAAAAATCAGCTCTATTCGGCTGGATTGCGACAGTGACGCGGTTGTTCTGCTCATCGACCAGATCGGCGGTGCCGCGTGTCATGAAGGGTACCGGAGCTGCTTTTCGCGTGAACGGCGTATCAACGGTGACGGAAGCGTAACCCGCTGCTCTGAACTCGTATTTGACCCCAAAGAGGTGTATCATGGCTGATGTAGAAAAGGCTCCACTCCTCAAGCTCGGACTGCCCAAAGGTTCGCTTGAAGACGCAACCATTGATCTTTTTGACCGTGCAGGCTGGAAAGTCCGCAAGCACAACCGCAATTATTTCCCGGACATCAACGACCCGGAGATAACGGCTCGCCTCTGCCGCGTGCAAGAAATACCGCATTATATTCAGGATGGCGTGCTCGATGTCGGCCTGACAGGCAAGGACTGGGTGCTGGAAACCAAGACCGATGTGGTCACGGTTTCAAATCTTGTGTACTCGAAAACCTCCAACCGTCCGGCGCGCTGGGTGCTGGCGGTTGCCGGGGATTCGCCCTACCAGAAGCCTGAAGACCTCGCGGGCAAGCGCATCGCCACCGAGCTGCTCGGCGTGTGTACAGAATACTTCAAATCCCGCGATATTCCCGTCAAAATCAATTATTCGTGGGGTGCAACGGAAGCCAAGGTGGTTGAAGGGCTGGCAGACGCTATTGTGGAAGTCACCGAAACAGAAACCACCATCCGGGCGCACGGTCTGCGCGTGATTGACGAGGTGCTTGTCACCAACACCGTGCTCATCGCCAACGCACAGGCTTGGGCGAATCCAGAAAAACGCCGCAAGATCGAACAGATCGACTTGCTCTTGCAAGGCGCTCTCCGGGCGGAATCGCTGGTCTGCCTCAAGATGAACGCGCCCGCCGCCACGCTCAACACGATTCTTGATCTGCTCCCGTCACTCAATTCACCCACCGTCGCCCCTCTGCGCGATGGCTCGTGGCTGTCTGTTGAAACCGTCGTCAGCACCGGACTCGTCCGCGATCTCATCCCCCAGCTCCGCGCTGCCGGCGCTGAAGGCATCCTCGAATACGCTTTGAATAAAGTGATTTAGAGCCTTTTAGCATTAAAACAGAATACCTTTGAGAATTGAACGCTCAAAGGTATTCTGCTCTCAACAGCAAGGAACCAGCTTTTCGTGCGGGAAAGGGCTTACCCCAGCCACCAGTGCAAGAGCTGTGTGCCGAAAAGCAGGTGGAGGAGCGCCCCAAAGCTCAGGAAGGGGCCGAAAGGGATGGGGACTTCGCGGGGGGAGAGGCTCGTGTCAGCGCTTCCGTATTTCAGGAAGAACGGAAAGGCCAGTAGTGCGGACAGACCCGCCGCAATCACGATGCCGGGCAACGCCAGCGGGCCACACAACGCCCCAATCAGAAGCATCAGGTTGACATCACCCATCCCAAGGCCGTCGATGTTGCGCAGTTTTTTGAAGGCCACGCCCACACTCCAGAAGATCCCCCCGCCAAGAGCCGCGCCAAGCAGGCTTTCCTTCCAGCTCAGATCAAGGAACATGACCGCGCACAGCATGGCGGGCAAGACAGCCCCAAGCGTGAGCACATCCGGCAACCTGAAGGTGCCAAGGTCAATCCCGGACGCCACAATGAGCAGGCCAGAAAAGCCCAGACAAACCAAAAACGCGCCGCTTGCCCCGTAATGCAGGGCAAAGAGTCCGGCAAGGCAACCCGACAGCAGTTCGAGCAACGGGTAGCCAAGAGGAATCGCGGCATGGCAGTGGGCACACCGTCCACGCAAGGCAAGATAGCTCAAGACAGGCACAAGCTCACGCGCCCGCAACGGCACACGGCACTGCGGGCAGTGCGATGGAGGCCAGAGAATGGAGGTGGCAGGCCGAGGCTCGTTCGTGTGCTCGTCGTCCCACCGCAGGCGGGCAACAGTACGACTGATGCACACCGTATAAAAACTCCCCAGCACCAGCCCCACAAGGACAGCCAGCACAAGAAACACCTCAGGATGCCCCAGACTCTCGAAAACAGACCATGAAGACACGGCATCTCCTTGCTGATCCTTTCGTGTCAGCAGAACCTCTTCACCTTGAAAAAACGCTCAAACGATTCGGTTTGGCAAGGTACGGTATGTTTCAATCCACAGTCGACTCCATCCGTCGACTGACTCCGTCACCGACAAAGAGGAGCCGGGCGGCCC
>JAVVPW010000020.1:19207-19488 GCA_036655575.1 Bilophila sp. | reverse complement strand
AAGCACCACACTTTTTTTCGGAAACAACGGGCGCGCTTGCCCTGTCATCCCTGCAAGCCGGATAGCCAGTGTCTCAAGCACCCCCAGACTGTGAGGAACTTTGGCGAGATTGTCGAGACGGTCACAGGCGGCCTGTTCGGATACAACACAAAGCGGTGGAATGATGAGGGATTGCATAGGTATCTCCTTAAATAGACAACAAGAGCAAGGCACAAAGCGCCACACTCTCGCACAGGGCAAAAAGCAGGGTGGAAAGCCACATCAGCCGAATGGACTTGCGG
>JAVVPW010000020.1:0-19197 GCA_036655575.1 Bilophila sp. | reverse complement strand
TGCTTCAAGGCGTCCTGTCCCCATAAAGGGGTACGGTGCGAACAGATCCTTATAATATACGGGGCCGCCGAGCTTGAGATCCAGCGCACCGGCAAAGGCGGCTTCACTCCACGCGGAATTGGGGCTGGCGTGAGCGTAGCGGTCGCGCCAGCCAGTCCGAAGGGTGTGAAACAAGGTTGCCGAGGCGTTTTTGAGACGGTGCGGCGCGGTGGATGACCACAAGAAGGCGTCGAGAGCCGAGGCCAGCGCGATGATCGGCAGAGACAGCCGTGCGGGGAACGCATTGAGCACGTCGTCTGTCCGCGCCGCCCACGTTCCGAAACGGCGGTACGTCGCGTTGCGCTTGCCCCAGAGGGCGTCAAGCACGTTGCTGACACGGTGAAAAACAGCGGCGGTTGCGGCACCGGGGAGTCCTGCCACCAGCCCGCCGATGCCCGCCCAGAACAACGTGGCAAGCACGCCGTCCGTCACGTTTTCGCCCACACTTTCCACACAGGCGCGTGCGATGCCGTGCGCGTCAAGGCACGCGGTGTTTCGTCCTACCAGCATGGACACGGCCTGTCTGGCAGATTCGAGGTCGCCCTGTTCGAGCGGCACAGCAACACGTCTGGCGTGTTCCCCAAGACTGCGCGGTGCCAGACAGAGCGCGACACAACAAAGTGCCAGTCCCCAGTCCAGACCGATCCCTGTGCCAAGCCACACCAGAAGATACGCCGCAAGGGCAAAGGGGAGGGCACTCAGCAGTGCCGCAAGCATCCCTGCGACAAACAGCGTGCTGTCAGACGCTTTTTTGCGCTTGGCAAGGCCACGGAGCAGGGTTTCCGAGCGTTGCGCCACCGTACCCATCAGACAGACAGGGTGGTATTTTGCGGGCGGTTCCCCAAGCAGCGCGTCCAGCAAGACGGCGGCGGGGAACAAGGTTGCGAGCAGCACCGGGTTCATGTGAGCCTCATGCTGTGGTAGATACGCTTCATGTCCGTGGTGGCACGCACCGTGTCCGCCAGTCTGTCCAGTGCGCGTTCCAGATCATAGCTTGCAAGCTGGCAACCTTGCGGGAGGAGTCCCACATCCTGCCGCACATGATCGAGAAAGGCGCGGCGGAAGGCGTCGTCATCAAAAACACCGTGCAGATAGGTTGCCCAACGGCGCTCGGTCACATAACCGCACACGGTGCCGGGAGCGGTGTCAGAACACATGGAGCTGTCTGCGGCAACGGTGAGGCGGCGAAACAGGGGGAGCGCGTCCGTGCCGTGTTCGGTCAGACCATGGTGGATTTCGTACCCGCCAGAAAGGACATGGAGCGGGGTTTGCGCCTGATCCACCCGCACAAGCGTCTTCCCCGGCGCAAAGGTCGAGCGCAGATCAAGCAAGCCCAGACCTGCCACTTCGCTCGTTTCCGATTCGATGCCGTGGGGGTCGGCGATGCTCTGCCCCATGATCTGCAACCCGCCGCAGATCCCGAACACCCATTTGCCCTGTGCGGCATGGGCAAGCAACAGCTTGTCCAACCCGGACTGGCGCAGATCGTGCAGATCCGAGACCACGCTTTTGGAGCCGGGGAGCATGACAAGATCCGGGTTACCCCAGTCTTCCGGGCGGCGTACAGCACGCAGACAGACATCTGGTTCCAGAGCCAGCGGCGCAAAATCCGTATGGTTTGACACATGGCGCAACATGACCACCGCCACATCCAGCGTGCCACTGGCAGGGCTTTGGTGTTCGTCCCATGAAAACCCCAGACTGTCTTCTTCCGGGAGAGCGAGATCCCGGATATGCGGCACCACACCGAGCACCGGGACAGCGGTGTGTGCCTGAAGGTAGCTGTGTGCGCTTGTCAGGAGTGAGGCATCCCCGCGAAAGCGATTGACCAGAAAGCCTGTCAGCAGGGCGCGCTCAGACGGCGTGAAGGTCAGCCATGTCCCCAGAAAGGAAGCGTACACGCCCCCTCGGTCGATGTCCCCGACCAGCAGGACAGAGGCTTTTGCGTGCGCTGCCATGCGCATGTTGACAATGTCTGCGCTTTTGAGGTTGATTTCGCCGGGACTGCCCGCGCCTTCAAGCACCATGACCTCGTGTTCGGTAGCCAGTTCGTCGTAGGCTTGTGTCACTGTCTGCCACAGCTCGTTTTTAGCTCGAAAATAGCTGTGTACGTCCATGTGCCCGATGGATGTACCCAGCACAACGACTTGTGAACCGGTGTCAGAATGGGGTTTCAACAAAATGGGGTTCATCCGTGCGTCTGGATCTGTCCGGCACGCCTGTGCTTGCACGATCTGCGCCCGCCCCATTTCGTGCCCGGTCGCGGTCACCCCGGAATTGAGCGACATGTTTTGCGCCTTGAACGGCGCCACATCGTAGCCGTCCTGATGCAAAATCCGACAATACGCCGCCGCCAGAACGCTCTTGCCCGCGTTGGACGAGGTGCCTTGAAGCATCAGGGCGGGAGTTGGTGCGCTCCGCACAGGCAAGCGTCTGTCCGAGGCCACACAGCGCAGGGCAGCAACCAGCCTCTGGTGTTCGTGAGGAAAGCGGACGGCAACGCGAAACCATGTCCCGTCTTCCATACCGTGGTAATTGGTGCAGTCACGCACCGCGATGCCGTGGGCTTGCAGCAGGCGTTGTGCCAGATGTGCGGGTGCAGCAGGCCAGCGAAACAGCACATAATTGGCTCTGGAGGGAAACACCTGCAAGTCGGACAGGCCCTGTTCTGCGGTGGCGTTTTGCAGTTGCTGAACGAGATCCGCACGGCGTTCGGCGTTTTCCTGGCGGGTTGTCGTGGCAAAATCTGCGGTTTCTTTTGTACCCGCAAACACGGCGCACGCCGCTGCCAGCGCAAAGGCGTTGACTGTCCACGCGGGGAGTTCTGCGCTGAGTTGCGCAGCAAGGTTTGTCCCAACGACAGCGTAGCCAAGGCGGACACCGGGGACAGCGTGGAATTTGGTCAGTGAGCGCAAGACAACCCAGTTCGGGTGTTCGGGAACGAAGCGTAGCACTGAGCAGTCGCGCTCTGCACCCACATATTCGATGAAGGCTTCATCCACCACCCAGATGAGATCAGGGCGACGGGTCAACAGTCGCAGGCACGCCTCTTGCGCCACGAACGCCCCTGACGGGTTGCCGGGATTGGCGAAAAACACCGCCGCGCCGTGCGGTATCGGGGTGTTTTCGTCAAACAGGGAAGCAGAAACACGCTGTATTGCTATCCCGACCTGTGCGCAGGCCAGCGCGTACTCGCTAAACGCTGGTTCCACAATGACCGCACAAGGCACCTTTTGCGCGTGCAACACGCGGGCAAGGGCGTGGATAAGCTCGTTGCTGCCGTTGCCAAACACAATCTGTGCGGGGTCAAGCTGATAGTGGCGGGCGGCGGCTTCCACCGCTTCCTCGGCATGGGGCGAAGGGTAGCGTGCCAGCGCGTTCATCGCCAGACACAAGGCCGCGAGGATGAAGTCCGGTGGCCCTTCCGGGCGGACATTGACGCTGAAGTCGAGCAAGGAAGCGGCGGTGCGGCCTGACGTTGCCGCCATGCGGCGCAGATCGCCGCCGTGAGTTGTTGCGTTCATACGGAGTGCCCTGTTGTTTTCGTCCATACGTCCAAAAGGTGTTGTGCGCACTCGTCTGGAGGCGTGTCGGTGGTGTCGAGTGTTATCTGTCCCGGCAACGGAACATGGATGGTCTTTTGCTGTCGGCAGGCGTGTTCCCAGTCGGGCGAACGATCCTGCCGTGCTTCTTCACGGCAACGCAGTTTTGCTGTCGCACACCGGACTTGCACCACCTGCACCGGCAGACCGTGCAAGCGTCCTAGCAGATCCGCAATCCAGACCGGATTTTCGCCGATGACATGATCCACCAGCACGGTTCCCCCTGCCCTTGCAGCGGCTTCAATGCTCGCGTGAAAGGCCTCCAGCAACGGCAGACGGGTTTCTTGTACGCTTGCAAGCACCGAGTCATACCCCCCGGAACACCCCCGCAAAAGCTGGTCAATCGACAGAATCATCGAGGGCTTGCCCGCTTTATGCAACGCACGTTGCACCGCGTGCGCCAGCGTGGTCTTGCCAGCACTAGAGGGGCCATTGAGCAACAGCACCCGACCGCCCATCCCCTCTTTTTTCAGGATAGTTTCCCCTTGGGATTGCTCTGGAGAGGGCACGGTTCGTTCCCCCCAGTACAGGTGCAGATACCCGGCGCGGACGTTCTTGAAGGCTACGCCAACGTTTTGACCGGTGCTTGTCAGGCGGTACAGGGGCGGGTAGGGGGCGTGGAGTGTGATGTCTGACCAGTGAAATTCGTGCCCTCGGATACGGTAATCCTGCCCTGTTTGTCCGAGTCCGAACGGCATTCTTGCAAGCATCTCCACTTCCCGATAGCCAAGGGAACGGATGCGCGTCCCCATGTGCGCGGTGGCGTTGATGACACCGCACATGGGGAAGGTGGTGTCGTCTGTGGTGAGTTCTTGACACAGATACATGTACCCGCCGCATTCCGCATAGATCTCGCCCCCGTTTTCGGCAAAGGTGCGGATGGCGTGCCGGAGGGTCTTGTTGTCTGCCAGTTCGCGGGCAAAGACTTCCGGGTACCCGCCGCCGAGGTAGAGCGCGTCCAGATTTTGGGGCAGGGTCTTGTCAGACAGCGGAGAAAACGGCACCACATCCCATGTCTCTTGAACAACCCGCTCGTTTTCCGCGTAATAGAAGCAAAAAGCCTTGTCTTTGGCGATCCCCAGACGTTTTTTCGGGAGCGCAGGTTGTGCGGGCACAGTTCGCTTTTCGCGTACAGGACGGGGACAGCGCGTCACAGCGAGCAGGCGATCAAGATCAATGTGTTCGGCTGCAAAGCGCGCCAGAGCGTCGAGCCAGAGCGCGGATTTGCCGCATTCTTCAGACGGGAGCAAGCCAAGCTGGCGTTCTGGGAGTGTCCATTCTTCCCGTCGGGGCAGAGCACCGAGCAAGGGCGGGAGGTGGTGCGCTTCGAGCGTGCGCCGCAAGATGGCGGTGTGGCGCGCACTGCCCACACCGTTGGCAATGACGCCTGCGATGGTCAGACCTGCCCGCACGTCATCCTTGAAATCGCGTCCGTGCTGCACAAAACCGCGTACCAGCGCGGCGAGTGATCCCGCCATGCCACGGGCGTTGACCACCAAAACGACAGGCACCCGCAGAGCTTCGGCGCAGTCCGCTGTCCCGCCTTCAGGATCATCCACATCCCGGCTGTCAAACAGCCCCATGACGCCTTCGCACAGCGCGATGTCGGCGTTTTGCGTCTGTTCTGCCCACAGCGAACAAACGCCCGCCCGCCCCATCATCCATGTGTCAAGATTGAAGGAAGGCCGTGCGGTCGCCTGCGCATGGAATGTGGGGTCGATGTAGTCCGGCCCGCATTTAAAAGCCTGAACCGCCAGACCACGCAAGCACAACGCCCGCATGAGCGCGATGCCAAGCGTTGTCTTGCCTTCGCCTGAACGTGGCGCCGCCAGACAAAATGCAGAAAAAGGACGATTCATGCACAGAATCCTTCTGGAAAAAAGGTGGTTACGTTGAGCGTTCTTTGTGTTGCTTCATTCCATATATTTTTCTTGATAGCCACGGGGTTCGTATAGGGCGTTGTTCACCCATTGCGTGCGAGGGCCACCGATGATGATGACAGTGGACATGTCCACCTTGTCAGCCGGGAAATCAGCAAGATGCCCGATCCATTTTTCTTCTTGCAACCGCCTTGCGTTGCGTACAAAGGCGCACAGCGTCTGACTGCCTCTCTGCTCTGTGCAGATCTGGAGGGCTTCAGTCAACAATTCACGGCGCTTGCGACCAGCAGGGTTGTACAAAACAAGGGGGAGCCTGCCTTTGGCTGCCGCAAGGAGATTGCAGCGCACTTCATCGGCAGGGACAAGGAGATCCGAAAGACTGATGAGCGAAAACCCGTTTTGCAGCGGTGCGCCAAGACTCGCCGCTGCCAGATTTGCCGCAGTGATGCCCGGCAAAACCCGGATGTCTACGGACGCAAACCCCGCTTCCCGGTCGCGCAATTCGTACAACAAGCCCGCCATCGCCAGAATACCGGGGTCACCAGAGCAGACCATACAGACTTCACGGCCTTGCACCGCCGCTTCAAGCGCAGAGCGGCACCGCGCTACCTCGCCCATCATGCCGCTCTGGATCACGGGCTTGTCTGCAATGCAGTCTCGCACCATGTCGAGGTAATGGGTGTACCCGGCAACAACATCACAGTGGTGCAGCGCGGACGTGACCTCAGGGGTGCGTTGCTCTGGTGCCCCTGAACCCAGTCCGACCACCACCACTCGCCCTGTCCTTGCAAGCGTTGTAGCCTCGTGGGGGATGCGGGCCAGTGCCAGCGTCAAGCCGTCACCGATGGTCTTTGGCACGCGCAGCAGCGAGGGATCTGGCGTGGCAGTGGAAGAACCCGTGGCAAGGTGCGCTGTAAGCAAGGCTGCGGCCTCAGCCACCGAACCTGTGCCGATCTTTGCCCGTACCCGCTCAGAAGGCGTGGGTACGGGAACGGCGTCCAGCGCCTCGCGGGTGTGGCATTCAAGCGGCATGTCCCATGCGGCACACAACGCCAGCAACGCCGGCTCGTCAGCCTTCAGATCGCAGGACGCGATACAGGCAAGCTGGGTGGGGTGGAGCTGGTGCGCGGTCAAAAAGTCTGTCGCGGCTTGCTGCAACACAGCAGGAGCAACGCCGCGCCGACACCCAATGCCCAGCACAAAGGCGGCACTCGTGATGCGCAGGTGCTGGGGGGACGCGGGGGCAGGCGTATCCCAGTACACCGCACACCGCGTGCTGACCGCAGAAGGCGCTGTCAACACAATCTGCGGGCAGGCGGCAAAACAGCGGTCGTAAAGGTCTTTCGAGCCGCAGAAGGCGATTGTTTCACCGTCAAGCAGCGCGGCGTTGAGCACACAAAGCGCGTCACGGTCAAGGATACGAGCGTGTTCTTGCGCGGCGATGTCGTCAAACGCGGGCAGACCGTTGAGATCTGTAGCCGTGCTGATGAGAGCTTCACCGCCAGTGATGCGCGCTACCCGCCGCGCCAGCCGATTGGCACCCCCCAGATGTCCCGACGTGAGGCTGATGACATGCGCTCCGGTTTCAGCGCACGTCAGCACGGCGGGGTCACTCGTTTTGTCACGCAAGAGCGGGGCGATGGCGCGCACGGCAATGCCGGTTGCGCTGACGAAGATGTGCGCGTCAAACTGCCGCCAGTTGGCAGCAAGCACCGGGTGCAACTGACCGGACGCAAGCGGCACGATCCGTGCGTTTTTTGTCGTGTCCTCGTCTTCGGCTGGTCGCGTGGCAAAAATGACGGTATCCGGGCGTCCCAACCCGGCGGCGATGTCCTTGGCTCTGGCAAGCCCTCTGGCTGTGAAGGCGTAGAGCGCGCACCGCCCTGCAAAGGTTTCCGCGTCAAGCTGGTTGCGGTAGCCGTGCGAAAAAGGTTTGGCGTACAGTTGTGAGGCCTGCCCGTCAGCACAAAGCACTTGCCCTACAAACACAAGGGCTTGCCGTTTGATGCCCGCCTCTTCCGTCTTGGCTGCGATGTCGGCAAGCGTGCCGCGCACGATGCGCTCGTCAGGCCATGTAGCCCGATAGACCACCGCTGCCGGGGTGTCTGGCGCAAGCGCACCTTGCCCGGTCAGCTCGTCTGTCAGCGTAGAAAGATGCCCTGTGCTCAGGAAAAAGACCAGCGTTGCGCCGGTGCGGGCAAAGTGTGCCGCGCTCTCACCGGACGGCATGGGGGTGCGCCCCGGTGTCCTTGTCAGCACCACACTCTGACTCACGCCGGGCAAGGTCAGCTCACAGCCGAGGGAGGCTGCCGCGCCAAACACGCTGCTCACGCCCGGCACGATGGACGAACGCACCCCACCTACGGCCAGCGCCTTGATCTGTTCGGCAATGGCGCCGTACATGGCGGGGTCACCGGTGTGCAGACGCACCACGCGCTTTCCGGCAAGGGCTGCACGCTGCATGATGTCAACCTGCGCTTCCAGATGGAGTGTGGCGCTGTCGTGCGTTTCGCATTCGGGACGGCACCGCCGCAGATGCGCGGGATTGACCAGTGAACCTGCGTAGACGACCACATCGGCCTGTTCGAGTGCCTGCGCACCGCGCAAGGTGATGAGGTCTTCCGCGCCGGGCCCTGCTCCTATAAATTGTACAACGGTGCTGTTCATACTGCGTTATCCGGTTTGCAAAAGGTGAAGAGCGTGATGCGGTTCTGTGCCTTCAAATGATGGTACCGCCCGGCAAGCGTGTGCTCGTGGGAGATGTCGAGTGCTGTCAGATCGGTTCGATGTTCCGGTGACCATGCGTACAGACGGTGTACGGTTTCTAGCGTGACCGCGCTGACAAGGAGCCGTCCGCCGGGGGAGAGCGCTGCAAAGCAGGTGTTAAGCACCGCGGGCAGGCCACCACCGCCAACAAAAATGCGGTCAGGGGGTGGGCGCTTGGTCAGATTTGCAAGGTTTGTCAGGTCGCTGACGTCCGCTTGCAATGTTGTGTGGTTGCTCACCCCAAGACGCAAGCGATTGCGATCAATCAGGGCGACGCGCTCAGGGTTTTTTTCCACAGCGACAACATGCAGGCGAGGCCGCAAAGCCGCTGCTTCCAGTCCCACTGAACCGCTTCCCGCGCCGATGTCCCACAAAACCCCGCTGGCTGGCAAACGGAGTCGCGCCAGAACAACGGCACGGACATCAGAGGGCGTGATCAGGTTGTTTTCCCGTTCGTAATCTTCTTCCGGCAAGCCCAGCGCGAGTGGGAGCGCACACGGGGCTTGCAGGAGGACGAGGATGGAGGTGGGGGCGACTGGCACTGTGGCGAGTGTGGCGAGTGTCCCGTGGACAATCCGTTCAGCCCGTTCAGCCCGTTCAGCAGGACGAGAGGGGGCAGCGTTCGGATCGCACACATGTTCTGCCACCACGGCAGGACGGGTCGCGGCGGCGGGGTAAAACGCCACAAGGCGTGCTGCCAGCTCGTGCGCTGGGGTGCGGCTCCCCCCGTAGAGCACGGCAAGCGGCGCTTCCACAACCTCACGCAATGAAAAATCGCTGTCTTGATGCGCACAAAACAGGCGGGCATCGTCCCACGGCAACTGCAAGCGGTGGAAAAGCGCCTGAAACGCCGTGATGTTTGGATGGTACCTGACGGCAGGGTTCACGCCGTGCGCGGTGTGCAGCAAGCGGGCGAGGGTGCCGCCAAAGCCGTGGTACAGCGCGTCGCCTGAAGCGAGCACCACCACACGCTTGCCCGCTCGGAACAGCGCCAGAGCGTGTTCGGCGTCCTGCCGTGCGTTTGCGCCGATGACAACGGTGGTTCTGTCCGCCTGCGGGAACGCTTTAAGCAGGGTGCGGGAACCGAACAGCACTTCAGCCTGATCAATACACGCCCGCAGGTGTGGCGGGATCAGCGGGCTGACGCCGCACGAAACAATGTCGAGAGAAGCGTTCATGCCTGCACATCCAGTACGAGCGTACCGTCAAACGCAAACAGCAAGAGCCGCACTGTGGGAAGCGCTTCGGCAGAGTTGAGCTGGGTCATGTGTCCGACAAAGTGCGTGAGCGCCTTGTCTGCGAGTGAACGCAGTACGGCAGGGCGGTGCTCTTGTGGGACAAACAGCAACGCTTCACGCACAGAAACACTGTCTGCGAGAGCGTCTTGCACGTCCTTGTCGTCCGGCAACAGGCGAAGGACTTCTTGCTGTAGCAGGTTTCTGTCTTGCCTGACTTTGTGGGCGTGGGTGTTGTCAAAGCCTGAAGCGTACTTGCACAATTTCCCCACCATGCAGGCCACCACGATGTCCTTCATGCCAAACGTGCAGGCGGCGCGCAGGCTTTCGGCAATGAAATCACCGATGCAGACAAAGGCTGTGGCGGGCAGATCCGGGAGGGTACGCTCTGCGCCAGCCTTGGTTCGACCGCCTGTACAAAACACCATGCTCGTGCCGCCAAGCAGCGCGTTTGAGTTCACACACAGGCGCACGGTCTGGATGTAGGCGTCGTGACTGAAAGGACGCACCAGTCCGGTCGTTCCCAGCACCGAAAGCCCGCCGACAATGCCAAGCTGGGGGTTGAGGGTGTTCTTTGCCAGAGTGGCACCTTGTTCGATGCCCAGTTCCGCCAGATAGCTTCCAGAACACATCCCGGCTCGTGCCAGATTGGCGGCGATCATGGCACGCGGGACGCTGTTGATCGCCCATTTGCCCTGTTCGCAGTCAAGCCCAGGGCGCGTACAAAGCCCAATCCCCTCAACGCCGCGCAGCACGACAGTCGCGTTGCCAACCGCAAGACAGTAATCTTCCGGTCGGGCTTCTGACAGGGGGCAGGGGCAGAGTCGCCCGTAGATGGCGGCACCGTGGGTGCAATCCGGGTCATCGCCGCCGTCTTTGGTGAGGGTGCAGGTCGTGTTGTCTTGAAAGCGCACCGCAAGCGTTCGGATCTTGCCGTCTGGAAAGAGCAAGGCCACGTCCGTGCTGTCCGCTACGCCTGTTGTGAGGCGTTGCCAGTTTGCCACACACAGCGCCGTGGCACAGGCGCCTGTAGAAAAGCCTTCACGCAAGGAGTGGGGGGCGGACGGTTCGTCACATTGTTCGTCGTCTTGCACGTCGTCTTGCACGCAACAGTCTGTCATTGTTCTCCCCCTTCTGGTATATCAGCGGCGCTTTCCATGATGGCGTGGAGCGTTGTCACAGCAAGCGCACTGCCTCCACGTCGTCCTTCCAGCACAATGTGGGGCACGGGGCAGTGCGCCAGCAGGTTTTTGGATTCCACCACATTGACAAAACCAACGGGCATCCCGATCACAAGGGCAGGGCGGACGTGCTCTTCGAGGATGTAGCGGGCGATGCGAGCCAGCGCGAGGGGCGCGTTGCCGATGAGCACAATGGCGCCCTCAAGCAGCGGACGCGCTTTTTCCGCACTACAGAGCGCCCGTGTCCGGCCTTCTTGTGCGGCGCGGCGGGCGACATCCGGGTCACTGATCGTGCAGTGCAGGCTCTCGCGGGTGTAGTCCGGGTGCAGACGTTGCAGCCGTTCGACAGAAAGTCCGGCGCGGATCATGTTAGAATCGCAGTAGATGGGGCAACACGCACGCAAGGCGACAAGTCCGGCCTTGATGGGGTCATGGCGAAACGTCAGGGTGTCTGCGATGTGCAGATCCGCGGTGGTGTGGATAAGGCGACGTGCGATCCGCCATTCTGGAAGCGGCAGAGTCGTGTGCAGAGAGGATTCCTCGGCGATGATGCGGAAACTTTCTTGCTCAATGGCGCTTCCGCTCAGATCCCAGCGCAGGGTAGGGTACGCGGTACAACTGTTTTTGTTCATTATTTTTACGCTCACTCAGTACAATACACAGTGCATGAAGGCAACGACACAGGCGCTTGCGACCAGTGACGTGAAGAGTCTTGAAAGCTGCATCCCGACAACAATGGTCAAGGCCACCGAAGGAGAAAAAATACCCAGCGCTGAAGGCAGGTTGCGGCGCAACGTCCGAAAGGGATTGCCGATCGCGCTCCCAAGCAGCATGGCAAGCAGGATCTGCGCGTTGTCGATGAGTCCTTCAGTCCGCAGGTTCGCCGCTACAGACGCTGACTGCACCAGTCCACCCATCTGCGCCGCGACCACAGAAATCAGCTCGGCAGGGAAAAAGCGGGTCACCTGTTCAGGGACAGCCTGTTCCCAGAAGCTGAAGGCACCGCTTTTGAGCAACCATTCAATCCCCAGCATCAGGGGGACAGTCAGGCAGACCATCCGAAAGAGGAGTGTGGCGGCACGCACGCCGGCTGTCTGTACCGATTCACGCCAGCTCAGGGGGGGATCTGTCTGTCCTGACGTTGGGGGCGCGGCGGCAACGGCAGGGGCTGTGTTTGACGGCCTTTCGTTTCTGGCGACATACCAGCGATTCCAGCAGAGCACCCCCAGAATGACGAGGAGTCCGCCTGTGAACTGGATGGCGAAATACAAGGCGGCAGGCAGTCCCACCGCACCGATGACAGGGTACATCACGCGGATGGAGTGCGAGATATAGGCCAGAAAACTGTTGGTCATGCCCCCGGCTATCAGTGCGGAATCGCGGATCTTTCCTTCAGCGTGACTGCTGACCAGTATCCCGTTGGCGGCGGCGTTGGAGCACAGAGCCGTGGGCATGGCCACCCCCACAATTTCCGGCAGCCGAGCCATACGGGTCAGCCTGCCCATGAAGCGCACCAGCAAAAGATGCCAGCGCCGAGCTTCGAGTATCCCACCCAGAAAGGCCGCGATGCCCACAATGGCGAACAGCCGTCCGAAGAAAAACAGTCTGGAACCGAGCTGCCCTGTGCGGGCGTGCGGCATGTGCAGGGTGAGCCAGTACGCAACCCCCAGCGCCAGCACAAACCAGACAAGGTGCAGGGGGCGTTTCCACGGTGGAGGCAAGCGCCTTCGTTTCATTGCTTTTTGACCATAATCAACGAGAGATAGGTTTCAGGGCGGGCGGCGATTTCGTCCCTGTCTCTCGACAGAAACTGTTCGTCCATCCCAAGACGCTCACCGTAGACGATTTCGATGTTTTCTTCCCGTTCCAGACGGGCGAGAAGCGCCTTGCGGCTCCGGTAGGTCTTCAACAAAATGGTGGTGGAATGAGGTGGAAAGTCAAGCGTATCCGCCATTTCTGAGCGAAACGAGGGGATGACGCGCAAGCTCTCGCCGTTTTCCACCAGCACCTGCCCGGATTTGGCGGACAGCGTGGCAAAAGACGTGATCCCCGGCACGATTTCTTGTTCCAGATCGGGGATTGCAGCCGTGATGATGTCCTTGATGTAGCCGAACGTGCTGTAGGTCATGGCGTCGCCAAGCGTGGCAAAGGCGCAATCTCGACCTGAGCGCAAGACATCAAGAATAGCGTCAGCATTGGCGGCGACTTGCGCACACCGCACCGCCGGATCGCGGGACATGCTGAACACGAGCTGGCGGATTTCGCCGCACGGGTGGAGCGACTCCACCACCGCACGGGAAACACTGTCCGAGGCGTTTTGCGAAATGACGGTGAAGATGACAGCAACGTCTCGCAGCACCTCCGCCGCCCGAATGGTCAGATAACGAGGGTCTCCAGGGCCAATGCCCACCCCGAACAGTTTTCCCGGCTTCATGTCAGTTGGCTTCCTTGATGGTTACAATATTGTCTTGTGTTTCCGCAGCGTGACGCAAAAAGACAGCTCTGACGCCTGCAAGTTCGCCCAGTCCCTTGAGGTGAGGCACAACCTCCATCCCAGCGTTTTTCAGTCGAGAAGCAAACGAATCTGGCTCTGCCCCGGCAAGGTCGTTTTTGGCATGATCGCCCGCAACAAGCATGAAAGGCTGAAGCCAGACCCGCTTGATTCCGTTCTTTTTGAGATCAGCAAGCACAGCGTCCACATTCCCCGAACCTTCTACGGTCACGAGATACACGAGTGGATCGCGCTTATGGAAGGCAGCGCGGGCAGCGTCAAGCACCAGATCGCCACGTCCGCTGTGGTTGCCGTGCCCCATGAGCAAGATGGCGTCAGTGGCGGTGCGTTCCTTGGGAAATTCTGCCAGTACCGCGTTCACAACGTCTTCAAGATCCCGGCTGGATTCCAGCAGAGGGCGCCCGATGAGGACTTCTTCAAACTGTCCGGGTTTGCGCTCAAGATGCATGAGCACAGAACGCTCCATCTGCGAAAACTCCTCGCCCGCCACGATGTGCAGCGACTGGACACGGAGCTTTTTCACGCCCTTTTGCGTCAGCGCGTCCATGCCTTCGTCAATGGAAAAAAGATGTGTCCCGGCTTTTGCCATCTTGCGGCGGATGATGTCGGACGTGTACGCCCAGACCGGCGCCATGCCGTTTTTGGTAAAGCTCGCTGCAACAGCGCTGTACGCGGTCAGTGCGGACGTTTCACTGGTGCCAAACGCCACCAGCAACACGGGGTCATGCTTTGTCGCCAGTGCAGATCCACCCAGCGCAAGCAGGCAACACAGCAAGGTCGCTAGAAACACTCGTCTCATGAACTATCTCCTTTGTTCAACCAGAGGTTTACGGCAGGGGAGTTTCTTTTGAGCTTTTTCACGCTGAAAAGGCTCTCGATTGCGACGATGTGTGAAATACGCCATAAAAAAGGTTCCCGGATCGCACAAGGCAACCCGGGAACCCGTATTTTCCCACGGCAGGCAGTCGCTCAACTCCCGTGAGCTTGCCATTATTGACGTTTTGACAGGTCTTCCGACTTCTGGATCACGCTACTTTCCACGCCTTCCCATCGAACGCACAGGCGTCAAACAGTGGCTTTGTGTGGATTTCGTCCCCAGTTACGGCGGCGGGTCCGTGCCGGACTTGCACCGGCTTCCCTCGCTCCAGCCAGGCTGAGAGCGTTTTCAAAACGTGTGATATATCTATGCCCGATTCCGACACCCTGTCAAGAGCCTTTCTGTCTTTTTTTTGTCAGTCCACTGTCAGTCCACACGGTGGTGGCAGCCGAGGCTCACGGGGTTGCGCAGGGCGCTTTGGGTGATGATGTAGGCGGTCTGACAGCCGTGAAAGAGGTCGATGATGGGCTTGGAGAGGGCGGTGTTGCGGTAGAAGTCGTGCAGGTGGCGCGAGAGATCCCGCAGGTCTTCAAACGCACGGTGCAGACGGCTAGAGGTACGGCTGATGCCCACATAGTTCCACATGGTGTTGCGGATATTGGCCCAGTCCTGTGCGATGAGGGCGGGGTCATCGTTCTGCTCGTTGCCGGTGCTCTGCCAGTCAGGGATGGCACCCCCAAGGCGATCGCTCAACAGACTGTTGCGGGTGATGCGTTTGGCGATGTCCTTGCCCGCGCTGTACCCCCAGAGAAGCGCTTCGAGCAACGAGGTGCTGGCGAGGCGGTTGGCACCGTGCAGTCCGGTACAACTGCATTCGCCAACGCTGTAGAGCCTTGAAAGCGTGGTGCGGCCTTGCGTATCGGTCAAAATGCCGCCGCAGAAATAGTGCGCTACAGGCACCACGGGGATGGGTTCGCGGGTCACGTCGATCCCAAGTTTCATGCAGTGCTCATAAATGGTGGGGAAGCGGTGCGGGATGTCGTGTTTGACATTGGACAGATTGAGGTACACGCAGTCGTCGCCGCTGTGCAGCATCTCATCCATGATAGCACGCGCCACGATGTCGCGGGGCGCGAGATCCGCCCGTTCGTCATAGCGGGTCATGAAGGCGTCGCCACGGGAGTTCACAAGCCGCGCACCCTCGCCGCGCAGCGCCTCGGTGATGAGAAAGCGGTGGGAGAGTCGGGTGTAGAGCGCTGTCGGGTGAAACTGGATATACTCCATGTTGTCAAGACGCACCCCGGCACGTTGCGCCATGGCGATGCCAGATCCCGTGGAAGAGGGGGTGTTGGTGGTGTGCAGGTAGACTTGCCCTACGCCGCCTGTGGCAAGCACCGTCCAGTCCGCCAGCAGGGTTTCCACTTGCCGGCTGTGATCGTTGTAGACATAGGCACCAAGGCACTGGTTTTCTAGCTGATACCGATATTCTTTCTGGCGTGCGTGGTGATGGGTGGTGATGAGATCGACAGCCGTGCGTCCGGTGAGCACCTGAATGTTGGGTGTCTTGTGGACTTCGGCAAGCAGCCCGTCCATGATCGAACGTCCTGAGTGATCCGCACAGTGCAAAATACGCGGGGTGCTGTGTCCACCCTCGCGGGTGAAGTCCAGTTTGTCGGTGCCGTCTTCGGTGTGGTTGAAGGGGATGTGTGTTCGTTCCATCAGCAGACGCTCTACTGCTTCCGGCCCATTCTGACAGAGCTGGCGAACCGCTTTCACATAGTTGTGATGATGTCCTGCAATCAGGATGTCTTTTTCCAGCGCCTTGGCGTCGTCTGGATTGGGACGGTAGACGATGCCACCTTGCGCCAGTGCGGAATTGCCGCCGTCAAGTTCTTTTCCGGGGACGATGAGGGTCACTTCATATCCGGCGTCAGCCAGAGTGAGGGCTGTGGTGCTTCCGCTGATGCCCGCTCCAATGACAAGAACCTGAGAATGTTGCCGCTGTTGTGTCATGATACCTTCTTTTACAACTCGCAATGCGTCGTAAGCAGAACCTGTTTTCAAACGCCATTTCAAAAGCAAAACGCGCTATTGGCAGGCCTCAAGCATCCGTTCGAGGGAAGAGCGGGCGTAGAGGGCTGTTTCTGGGTCAACAAGGACGGGTGAAGCTGTGCCGTTTGCGATGTGCTCCAGCGTGTGGAGGAGCTTTGCAGGCGTCACCTTGGCCATGTGTGAACAAGAACTCGTGAAGAGGGGTTCGATGCGCACATGGGGGACTTCACGCGCCAGACGCTGCACCAGATTGCTTTCTGTCCCGATGTAGATGTGGGAGCCTTTCGTGGCGTTTGCAACGTACTTGATGATGAAGGACGTGGAGCCGGCAGCGTCGGAGGCTCTGACCACTGCCGGGGAGCATTCAGGGTGAACCACCACGCGGCAGTCAGGGTCAGCCGCACGCACAGCCTCAATCTGTGCCACAGAAAAACGCGCATGGATAGAGCACAGCCCCGGCCACATCAGGAACATGGCCTTGTCTGCGGCGTCAAGATCAAGCGCGTCACCGTTTTTGCGGATGTCGAGCTGGTGGGCATCCCGTCCGGTGATGCCAAGCGTGCGAGCCGTGTTGACAGCCAGATTCTTGTCCGGCAGAAAGAGCACCCCATCCCCCTGACGCAAGGCCCAGTCCAGCATCTTTTCGGCGTTGGCAGAGGTGCAGACCGCGCCGCCATGCCGCCCGACAACGCCTTTCACCGCAAGCGAGGTGTTGACGTAGGCAAGCGGGATGAGCTTGCGCCCGGTCGCTGTCAGGCGCGTCAAAACACGGTCAAGGAGCGGCGCAGGTGTCATGCGTGCCATGACGCAATCCGCACTGGGGTCGGGGATGTGTACCTGCTGACCGGGACGAGCCAGCAACGCGGCGGATTCCGCCATGAAGTACACACCGCAAAAGACGATGTGTTCGGATTCGATGCCAGCAACGCGCCGCGCCAGTTCCAGAGAATCCCCCAGAAAATCGCAGTGATTGACAACATTCTGGTGCTGGTAATGGTGCCCTACAAGCGTCACCCGCGTACCGAGTGCGGCGCGAGAGGCGTCTATGGCGCAGGACAGGGCTTCTGCCGTCTGTTGGGAAACTTCAAGAGGAGTCATAACGCTGGTTCCTTAGCAATACGCATACTGAAATCAGCCGAAGCCGCAGAGTGGGTGATTCGGCCTACAGAGATAAAATCGGGTTGACGTGACCCCGGTGTGGCGTAGGCACGGATGGTGTCGAGCGTCACGCCGCCGCTTACTTCTATTTCAATGGAGCGCGGCACAAGCGGCAGAACCGTGTTCAGCGTGTCCGGCGTCATGTTGTCCATCATGACCCGATTGACCTTGCAGGCCACGGCTTCGCGCACATCATCGGCTGTACGGCATTCCACTTCAATGGGCGGGCAGGGGGTGTAGCGCTTGCGCAACGCGGCAACCGCCTGCGTGATCGAACCTGCGGCGTCAATGTGGTTGTCCTTCAGCATGAGCATCTCGGACAGATTGCGCCGATGGTTGCGCCCGCCGCCGCACAGCACCGCGTATTTTTCAGGGTAGCGCATCCCCGGCAGGGTTTTGCGGGTGTCGAGGAGTTGTACCCCCGTGCCTTGCAAGGCATCCACATACTGCTGGGTCAGATTGGCGATGCCTGAAAGGTGGCTTACAAAGTTGAGGATGACGCGCTCCGCCCGCAACACCTGCCGAGCTGGGCCAACCAGCCGCGCCACGGTGAAGCCTGCCTGCACGGTAGAGCCTTCTTTCGTGAGGCTCTGCCAGGCGTAATCAAGCTCTGCCGGACGTGCAGCGCACAGATCCATCACCAGCGGAATGACAGGCAATCCGGCGACAAGGGTGTGCTCTTTGGCAACAATGACGGCTTGTAAGCGATCTGTGGGCGTAAAAACGCCGTCTGTGGTGAGGTCTGGCCCGTCTTCAGCCAGAGCACGCTCTAAAACAGACATGAGGTGCAACCGCGCCTCGCCATGAAAAAATTCCGAAAATTCTGGAAGGATCATGTCTTGTCCCGCATCCTTGGCAGTGCTACATGATGTGGAGGACATCACCCCCCGGGCATGATTTTAAAACACATGCGCGTACAAGGGTGCGTCGGCAGCGTAAAGTCTTTTCGTTTACTAGGTGGCTCGTCCACTTTCGTCAAGATGTTCTGCCAACGTAATGCCACAGAACACAGGAACCGCACAAGACAAGAACCCGGTGCGGGTGTCACAAAAGCGGTTTTTGTGGGTGTTTTTTGGTGTAAGGATGTGCCTACGGGCGCAGCAGGCGGCGGTTTTTGAGGGGAAAGTGGGTTCCTCGCAGAAGGACAGGAAAAGGCTGGAGAAAGAATGCAAGACAACGCGCCCATCACGTCCGAAAAAAATCGGACTTTAGTGGAAGATCCTGATCTGGTCTGCCAGAAAGACTTGCCCCAGTGCATCGAATATATGGAAATAGAAGACGAGGCAGACTATTCTCACCCCGCAGACATGGCCGAGCATCTGGAAAACCTGAGCCTGCGAGAACAAGTCAGCCTGCTGCGCAATCTTCCTGCGGATGAAGCAGCTGAAGCCCTCGCCGAACTCGATCAGGAAGTGGCTGTCGATGTCCTCGAAAACCTGAATCCTGCCGAGGCCGCCCAGATCATCGCGGAAATGTCGCCTGACGACGCCGCTGACGTGCTCGATGAATTGCAAGAAGAACACCGCGATGTCTTGCTCAACAGCCTTACGCATGAAGACGCCGAAGAATTACGGCGTTTGCTGGCGTTTGATCCTGACACGGCTGGCGGGATCATGAACACCGAGATCATCCTGCTTGGGCACGACATTTCGGTGGATGAAGCCATCAAGGAAATCCGGCAGGGCATGGAGGAAGACAAGGAAATTCCCTATTATGCCTACACCGTAGACGATGACGACAAACTTGTGGGTGTGCTCTCCTTGCGTGACCTCATGCTCTCAAAGCCCGGAACCATCCTGCGAGACGCCCTGCACGATCAGGACGTGATCGCGGTGCGCTACGATACGGACAGGGAAGAAGTGGCGCGGCGCATGAGTCACTACAACTTCATGGCGTTGCCTGTTGTGGACTATGAAGGCCGCCTGCTTGGCGTTGCCACTTACGACGACATCCTT
>JAVVPW010000019.1:0-20238 GCA_036655575.1 Bilophila sp. | reverse complement strand
GGCTCTTGATCCTTTTTCTAAAAGTCGTTCGTCATACAAAAAGACAAGCCCCGCGCCCTTGATGGTGCCTTACGCTTCAGGCGTCAGATGCAACATGTGTCCCATTTTTTCTTGCTTGGTGCGCAGATAGCATTCATTGTCGGCGCAACATTCCATTTCAAGAGGGACACGCTCGGTGACTTCGATGCCGTACCCTTCCAGCCCGACGACTTTGCGCGGGTTGTTGGTGAGCAGGCGCATTTTGCGGATGCCAAGATCAACGAGAATCTGCGCACCCACGCCGTAATCGCGCAGGTCAGCCTTAAATCCCAGCTTGTGGTTGGCTTCCACGGTATCGTATCCCTGATCTTGCAGCGCGTAGGCCTTGAGCTTGTTGGCAAGCCCGATGCCGCGACCTTCCTGACGCATGTACACAACCGCGCCGCGCCCTTCACGTTCAATCTGGCACAGCGCCGCTCCAAGCTGCGGGCCACAGTCGCACCGGAGCGAACCGAGCGCGTCCCCGGTGAGACATTCGCTATGAACGCGCACAAGCACCGGTTCAGAACCGCCTTTTTCGCTCACATCACCCTTGACAATAGCAACATGGGTGTCCTTGCTGATGTCGTTTTCGTAAGCGATGATCTTGAAGGTGCCAAAACGGGTGGGAAGCGCGGCTTCAGCAGAGCGCCGCACCGCAAGCTGACCGAGGCGCATGTGGTAGCGGATGAGGTCGCGCACCGTGGCGATCTTGAGTCCGTGCTCGGCTGCAAAAAGTTCAAGATCGGGGAGACGCGCCATGGTGCCGTCTTCCTTCATGATTTCGCAGATGACTGCGGCGGGCTTCAGACCTGCGAACTGGGCAAGATCCACACTGCCCTCGGTCTGTCCGGCGCGGGTGAGCACCCCGCCCGGCTGGGCACGCAACGGAAAGACATGTCCCGGTGTCACGATGTCGTCTGGGCGCACGGCGTCAGACACAGCCGTCAAAATGGTGGTGGCGCGGTCAGCGGCGGAAATGCCGGTGGTCACACCCTGCCGGGCTTCGATGGAAACGGTAAAATTGGTGCCGAATTTGGAGCCGTTGCGCTGGGTCATGAGCGGCAGATCGAGCTTGTCAACCCAGCTTGGGCCAAGCGCGAGGCAGATCAGGCCACGGGCGTGCGTCGCCATGAAATTGATGGCTTCCGGGGTCACATGTTGTGCCGCGATGGTGATGTCCCCTTCGTTTTCCCGATCTTCATCGTCAACAAGGATGATCATTTTGCCCTTGCGGATGTCCTCAATTGCTTCTTCTGGAGAGCATATAGCCATTGCGTACCTCAAAATGCGTTAGAATCAGAGTGGTTAGCCGTCAAAAAAAGCCGTTGTCGTGCAAAAAATCGAGCGAAACACCGCTGGCCTGTCCGGTTTTCTCGCCTGCTTGATTCTGGGGTGAACCGGGATCACGAAACGGGGCAAGCATCCGGCGAACGTATTTGCCGATGATGTCGGTTTCCATATTGATCCTTGTCCCTTGTGTCCACGTTGCCACGGTGGTCACGCGCCATGTTTCCGGGATGACATTCACGTCCAGAAAATCAGTGCCGCAATCATTCACTGTCAGGCTCACGCCGTCAAGGGCTACAGAACCTTTGGGGATGACTTCCGGCGCAAGTGTCTCTGAGAAGCCAATGCGGATACGCCGGGATTCGCCTTCCTGCCGCACAGAAAGGACGTGCGCCACGCAGTCTACATGCCCGCTGACCAGATGCCCGCCCAGCCGATCGCCCACCGCCAGCGCGCGCTCAAGATTGACCCGGCTTCCGGGGGTAAGTTCGCCAAGTGCCGTACAGCGCATGGTTTCTGCGGAGGCATAGGCAGAGAAACGCCCGTTCGCACCGCTTTCCACGGTGAGACACGCGCCGTTGACCGCGATGGATTCACCGATGACGAGTGCTGCCAGCTCGTACCGCGCCTGCACCAGCAACCACGTTTCCTTCTGGCCTGTCTTGACAGTCAGCACGTCGCCCTGACCATGGATGATGCCTGTGAACATGTCAGCGTACCGCCCGGAAAAGAAGGTGCGCGTCGTCACCACAACGATCCATGCCCGCAAGGCGCAGAGCAAGCGATTCGTCCATACTGAGCGGACTGCGCCCGTCAAACAGCGGGCGCGCTTCGTTGTCGCCAAGCACCTTGGGCGCAATGTGTAGATGAAATTCGTCCACCAGACCGGATTCGAGCAAAGACAATCCCAGCTTGCCCCCGCCTTCGCACAAGACATAGGGACAGCCTTCTTCCTGACGCAGGTGCTCAAGGATTTGCAGAATATCCTTACCACCGGTTTTCCACTGCATGATCCCGAAAATACGGACACCGCGTTCCCGGAGGAGCGCAGCACGAGGCGTTGCCGCACCGGAAGGCGTGGTGAAAAGAATGGTTTCCTGGGGGCGCTCTTTCAGCAGGTAGAGCGAATCCGGGCCGGGAACCCGCGAGGTGACAGCGGCTGCCAGCGGCTGACAGATGGGTTCACTGCTTTCAAGGCGCGCTGTGAGCGCTGGATTGTCCGCGTGCAACGTGTTGCCGCCCACAAGCACCACCCCTTTGGCTCGTCCCACACCCGCCCGCAAGGCATGGACAAGATGGCGGGAATCCTCGTTCGTGATCCACTGCGAATGCCCGGTGCGGGTGGCGATACGTCCGTCAAGCGTCATGGCGAGTTTCAAAATCACATAGGGGCGTGCCGTTGTCTGCCAGATCAGAAAATCGCTGATAAGATCCCGGCAGGCGTCTTCGCAAACGCCTGTTGTAACACGCACACCCGCAGCAGCAAGCCGCGCTGCACCGCCTGTGGCTTCAGGATTAGGATCAGTCAGTCCTATGACCACATGCTTGATCCCCGCAGCCAGAATCGCTTCGGTACACGGCGGGGTTTTTCCCTGATGGTTGCAGGGTTCGAGGGTGACGACAAGGGTACACTCGGAAGGATCAATGCCTTTGTGTGCCGCGTCCGCAAGACAGTTCACTTCGGCGTGGCTCTCCCCAAACGCCTTGTGCCAGCCCCGCGCCACTACAACGCCGTCGCGTACAAGCACAGCTCCCACAACAGGATTGGGCGCGGTGACCCAGCGTCCCTGTTGTGCCAGCGCGATGGCCTCGGTCATAAAAGTGTTCATGCTTCTCCCTCGGTGGTTGCAGAGGGTGGCGTGGGGAGATGCTCTAGCTTGACACCGGCTTCAGCAAGCATGGCTACTGCCAGTTCATCGGGATAGCCAGAAGCGTACCAGATGGAGGTGATGCCACAATTGATGAGCATCTTTGAGCAGATCAGACAAGGTTGATGGGTAGAGTAGATTTCGGCACCCGCCAGCGAAACCCCGTGGATCGCCGCTTGAATGATGACGTTTTGTTCGGCGTGCAGACCGCGACAGATTTCGTGGCGTTGCCCGGAGGGCACACCAAGCTGTTCTCGCAGGCACCCAATATCAAGACAGTGCTTCACTCTGGAGGGTGCGCCGTTGTACCCGGTGGCAAGGATGCGTTTGTCCTTCACCGCCACAGCACCAACGCGACGCCGCAGACAGGTGGATCGTTCCGCGACCAGATGCGCGATGCTCATGAAGTAATCGGGCCAGGCTACGCGGGGCATAAGCAATCCTAGTCTTTTCAAAACAGGTGGTCGCAGGGGGGCCAAGCGCCTTGTGCCGTTTTGCAACAAGCTCTTGTTCACTCATTTCGGGGAGGGGATGCCCCCCCCCGAAAGCTCAGGTTTACCATGCAAAAATCGGGAACTGACGCGCAAAGGTTGCGATGTCCTTGCTGATTTCTGCAAGACGAGTTTCATTTTCAGCGTTGGCGATCGCGCCGTTGATCCAGTCCGCGACCTTCACCATGTCCTGTTCCTTGAACCCGCGTGTTGTCAGCGCCGGCGTGCCAAGACGGATACCGGAGGTGACAAAGGGGGAACGGGTCTCAAAGGGCACGGTGTTTTTGTTGACAGTGATCCCGGCGGCGTCGAGCGCGTGCTCTGCGTCCTTGCCGGTGATGTTCTTGCTGTCAAGATCCACAAGGATCAGGTGGTTGTCCGTACCGCCGGACACCAGATTGAAGTGGGCATCCTGAAGCGCTGTGGCAAGGGCTTTCGCGTTTTTGAGCACCTGTTCTTGATAGGTGCGAAAACGCGGGCTCAGGGCTTCGCCAAACGCCACGGCCTTGGCCGCGATGACGTGCATGAGCGGGCCACCCTGAATGCCGGGGAAAATCTGACTGTTGATGGTCTTGCCCATCGACTCATCAGAAAGGATCATCCCACCACGCGGGCCACGCAAGGTCTTGTGGGTGGTTGTGGTCGTGATGTGGGCGTGTCCGATGGGGGACGGGTGCAGGCCAACAGCCACCAGTCCGGCGATGTGCGCCATATCAACCACGAGCTTGGCGCCCACAGCATCAGCAACAGCTCTAAAGCGCGCAAAGTCGATGGTACGGGGGTACGCGCTGGCACCAGCAACGATCACCGTGGGGCGGTGTTCCTTGGCAAGGCGTTCCATCTCATCGTAATCAATGAGGCATGTGTCCTTGCTGACCCCGTAGGAAACCACGTTGTACAGCCGACCGGAAAAGTTCACGGGACTGCCGTGGGTGAGGTGACCGCCGTGGGACAGATTCATGCCGAGCAACGTCTCACCGGGTTGCATCACCGCGAAATACGTCCCCATATTGGCCTGACTGCCGGAATGGGGCTGCACATTGGCGTAGGTACAGCCAAAAAGCTGTTTCGCACGGTCAATGGCGAGGTTTTCCACGATGTCCACATGTTCACACCCCCCGTAGTAGCGCTTGCCGGGATAGCCTTCCGCGTATTTGTGCGTCAGGACGGTGGCTTGCGCTTCACGAACCGCTGTGGAAACAAAATTTTCCGAAGCGATAAGCTCCAGTTTGGTCATCTGGCGATTGCTTTCAAGGGTAATGGCGCGTGCCAGTTCCGGGTCTTGTAGCAAAATCTGATCCATTGGTGCTCTCCGGTTACAAAATACAAGATGTTACGCGGTGTATTTCTTGAAGACAACGCTTCCGTTGGTGCCGCCAAAGCCAAACGAGTTGGACAGCGCGTATTCCGGGTCAAGTTTCTTGGGGCCGTCAGTCATGTAGTTGAGGTCGCAATCGGGATCTGGAGTCGTGTAGTTGACGGTGCCGGGTACAATGCCGGTGTAGAGCGCCATGATCGAGAACAGGGCTTCTACGCCGCCCGCCGCACCGAGCAGATGCCCGATCTGCGATTTGGTGGCGGAAATGGCGATGTCACGGGCGTGGTCGCCGAACACCTTTTTGATCGCTAACGTTTCGCAGATGTCGCCGATGTGGGTTGAAGTCGCGTGGGGGTTGATGTGGGTGATAGCGTCTGGCGTCAATCCCGCATCTTCAATGGCGCGGATCATGGAGGCGATCATGCCTTCAGCATCGTCACGCGGTGCTGTCATGTGATAGGCGTCGTCAGACGCGCCAATGCCCACGATTTCCGCGTAAATCTTCGCACCACGCGCTTGGGCGTGCTCAAGACTTTCGAGCATGATGCACCCGGCACCTTCGCCCATGACAAAACCATCGCGGTTGAGATCAAAGGGGCGCGAGGCTTTTTCTGGCTCGTCGTTGTAGTCTGTAGAAAGGGCTTTGAGCGCGGTAAAGCCAGAAATACCCATCGGGGTAACGGTTGCTTCCACACCACCCGTGATGCAGGCGTCGCACCGCCCCATGACGATTTCAGAGTAGGCAAACCCGATCGCGTGGGTAGCGGAAGCGCAGGCGCTTGTCAGCACCATGTTGGCACCCTTAGCTCCAGTGGCGATGGCGACTTGCGCCGGAGCCATGTTGGAGATGAGCATGGGGATCATGAAAGGAGAAACCTTGTTAGGGCCAGCCTCAACGAGCTTGGAGTGGAACACTTCAATGGTCTTCAGGCCGCCAAGACCAACGCCCAGAATGACGCTGACCCGGTGGGCGTTGCCTTCGTTTATGACAAGACCAGCGTCCTCGACCAGCATGTTGCCCGCAGCCGTGGCGAACTGGACAAAGCGATCCATGCGCCGCGCCTGCTTGAGGGTGAGGCCATAGGCTTCAGGGTTGAAGTTTTTGACTTCTCCGGCGATGCGGGCATCGAAAGCGGAGGCGTCAAACAAGGTGATGGGGGCGATGCCCGATTTGCCAGCCAGCAGATTGTTCCAGCTGTCCACAGCGTTGCCACCCAGTGGCGTCAGCGCGGAAAGGCCGGTCACAACAACGCGTTTGCGGCTCATGTAATCCCTCACAGCAAAAAGTGTTCGAGCGTCTTATGATAGTGTCACAAGACGCCCGGTGCGAGAAAGTCAGAATCAAGGCAGGCGTCCAGAGAGTGGGAGAGATGACAAACGCACTCCGGCTGCAAGCAAGCGGCACCTGCTGCCCGCGTTTCGAGGGTGTTGTTCCCTGAAACGCGGGAAGCCAACCCGCAAGCAAAACAGCCCATCCGAACGAGAGCCTGAAGGCTCTTGGCGCGAACGTGGCAACCGCTGCAACACGGTGTAGCTTTTGGGGAAATTGCCCCCAAAACGAATGCATCTGCAATAGGGGACATCCCAAATACAAGAAGCTCTAGTTCGCGTGTTTCTGCACGTACTCGATGGCATCTCTGACTTTCAGAATCTTCTGGGCGTCGTCGTCCCCGATTTCCACGTTGAACGCTTCTTCCATAGCCATGATGAGTTCGGTCAGGTCAAGGGAGTCGGCGCCAAGGTCTTCAACAAAAGAGGCTTCAGGTTTCACTTCATCAAGGGAAACGCCAAGCTGGTCAACGATGATCTTTTTGACTTGTTCTTCAACGGACATGGGGGAGTCCTCCCGGTTTGAGTCTTGGTTGTTGCGATTCGACAGAGGTTTCCCTGTCTTTACCTCATGCTACAGAGCAGGCGAGAGCCGCCCCGTTCAACAGTACATGCCGCCATTGACGGCAAGAATCTGTCCTGTAATGTACCCTGCTCCCGGCGAGACCAGAAAGGCCACCGCATCAGCGATGTCTTGGGGGGTGCCCAAGCGCTTGAGCGGAATGGATTCCGTGTAGAGCGCACGAACTTCATCGGTGAGGTTCGAGGTCATGTCGGTTTCCACAAAACCGGGAGCCACGGCGTTGACCGTTATGTTGCGTACAGCCAGTTCCTTGGCGGCGGACTTGGTGAGTCCGATGACGCCGGCTTTGGCGGACGCATAATTGATCTGCCCGGCATTGCCCATCTGTCCCACCACGGAGGTGATGTTGACGATGCGACCATGCCGTTGGCGAGACATGATTTTTGCGGCTTCGCGCACACAAAGGAAAGCGCCGCGCAGGTTGATTTGCACAACGCGGTCAAAGTCTTCATCCTTCATGCGCAAGACGAGTCCGTCTTTGGCGATCCCTGCGTTGTTGACAAGCACAGCGAGATCAACCTTGTCTTTGATTTCGTTCTTAAAGAAGGCAACGACAGCCTCGGAATCGCCCACATCGAGCCGAAACGCACGAGCTTGCCCCCCTGCGGCGTTGATGTCAGCGGCGACGGATTCTGCCTCTTCGGGCTTGCTCACATAGGTCAGATAGACCTGAAAGCCGGCCTTGGCCAGCGTTTTTGCCGTGGCCTTGCCGATACCTCTGGAGCCGCCGGTTACAAGGGCGGTGGAAAGCTGTTCGTTCATGCTGCGTACCTTGTTGCTGTCTATCTGCTGCTTTTAGCCTAAAAGGAATCCAAGTTCAACACGATTCGGGTGTGCGAAACGAGAAGAGCTTCCTTCCATGGAGCGTTTCGTTGTTAAAACCGTAACAGAGCCGCGCCCCAGGTGAAACCACCGCCAAAGGTTGCCAGCAGCACGCGCATTCCCGGCTTGATGACGCCTTGCCTGCGGGCGTCTTCAAGTGCCAGCGGGATGGAAGCCGCCGAGGTGTTTCCGTATTCGTGTACGTTGATAAACACCCGATCGCCGTGCAGATCGAGTCGATCCCCTACAGCCTCGATGATCCGCAGATTGGCTTGATGCGGGATGAACAGATCCACATCGCTCAGGTGGAGCTTGTTGCGCTCCAGAATCTCTTGGGAAATGCTGGTCAGCCGCCGCACAGCGTGTTTGAACACATCGCGCCCTTGCATGTCGATGTAGAAGGCGCTCCCTACCGGATCAGCGGGTTCATAGCGGGTGTGCGTGCCGCCGCCCACGGTGAGGAGTGAGGCTTGCGTGCCGTCCGCACGACAGAGCACGTCTTCCACACAGGCAGGACAGGTTCCGCCTGTTGCAGCGCCGCTTGTGAGCACTGCCGCGCCCGCACCGTCGCCAAAAAGGACAGAGGTACTGCGGTTTGTCCAGTCCACACGCCTTGTCAGCGCCTCAGTGCTCACAAGCAAGACCCGTGCCTGGGGGCTGCCTGCCAAAATACCTTTGGCAAGTTCCATACCGTAGACAAAACCAGAACAGGCTGCGTTGAGATCAAAGGCCATCGGGCCTTGAATCCCCAATTTGGCGCTGATGGTACAGGCCGTGCTAGGGCAAAGATATTCTGGGGTGCAGGTTGCGGTAAGCACATGCGTGATGTCTGCCGGAACCAGTTTTGCGTCTGCAAGCGCCCGTTCTGCCGCGTTTGTTCCAGCGTCTGACCCCTGTTCGCCGTCAGCCAGCATGTACCGGGATTTGATGCCGGTGCGGCTGACGATCCACTCATCGTTGGTATCCACTTTCGAGAGAAGATCGGCGTTCGTGAGCTGTTTTGCCGGAGTATACGCGCCAAAACCCTGAATTTGGAATGCGGTCATGGTGTATCCGTAGTTGCGGGATTCAGAAAAGGCAGGGTCAACAGGAACGCCCGTAGCGGGTCAGCTCCTCATTGGCGCATATGGTTTCCATAAGTCGTTGGTTTGTCTGCTTTTCAACAAAAAGAACAGCCATTCGAGTAGCGCTACAGATGGCCTTTTCGTTGGAACGTCCGTGGCAGACAATGGCTATTCCCTGAAGTCCGAGGAGCGGGGCGCCGCCGTATTCGGCGTAGTCAACCACCTTGGCGAACCGTTTGAGCGCTGATTTGGCGAGCAGGGTTCCAAGTTTTGGCAACAGACCGGAATTGAGCAGTTCACGCTTGAGCACCCGGCTCAAAGAAGAGCCGAGTCCTTCGCTGAGTTTCAGGGCGACATTCCCCACGAACCCGTCGCAGACCGCTACATCCACATCGCCGATAAAGAGATCCCGACCTTCGATGTTTCCGGCAAAGTTGAGATTTTGTGCCAGTTTGAAGAGTTCATAGGCTTCCTTCACCTGACAGTTCCCTTTGCCTTCTTCCTCACCGATGCTTAAAAGCCCGACTCTCGGCGTGGCTCTGTTCAGAAGGTCTCTGGCAAAGGCATCCCCCATGAGTCCGAACTGGAAGAGGGTATAGGGTTTGCAATCTACGGTAGCGCCCACATCAAGCAAGATGACGGGTTCTTTTTCCGTAGGCAGGAGTGAGGCAAGCGCCGGGCGTTCCACACCGGGAATACGCCCCATGATGAACATGCCACAAGCGACAGAAGCTCCAGAATGTCCGGCGCTGACAACGCCATCAGCAGCACCGTCGCGTACCAGACGGCAGGCGACCTGAATGGAGGCGTTTTTCTTGCGGCGGAGAATGTCCGAAGGCTTCTCGTCCATGCCCCCCACATCGGGGGCATGGACGATATCAAGCACGACTCCAGCAGGGGTCCGCTCGGAAAGGATGCCGTCAAGAATCGCCTCATTCCCCACAAGGAGGAGCTTGGCGTTGGTCTGGCGGGCAGCCTCGATGGCTCCGGGGACGACAACGGTGGGGCCAAGATCCCCACCCATAGCGTCAACCGCGATGGTGATCTTATTGTTGCTCATCAGCAGTCTTCTGCTCGACTACCTGACGGGTACGATAGACGCCGCAACTAGGGCAGACGGCATGGGGAACCGTGGGTGCGCCACAGGAGCAGTACACCACAGTGGGGACGGCAACGCGATCATGTGAACGACGCATACCTTTCTTGGAACGGGACTTCTTGTTTTGTTGTACGGCCATGATGGCACTCCTTGGGTTCGGCAACAGCCGATGTTTTTGGCTCTGACGGCGGGGTCTGGACAAACTCCAGAAGCCGACACATTCAGTTTTTTGTGATTTTCAGACCCCGGAGGGCCGCAAGGCGAGGGTCGCCTTCCTCTTGTACGCAGGAGCAGGAACCTTCATTGCGGTTCTGCCCGCACACAGGGCACAATCCCTTGCAATCTGGCCTGCACAAAGGCTTGACCGGAAGGGCGAGCACAAACTCTTCCCAGAGCAGTCCCGCAAGATTGATGACCGGCGCATTGTCCACAAGACTGATGATCTGCTCGTCAGCCTCGCTGTCAAAGTCCTTTCCTTGAGCGGCGTCTGTATCGTCGTCCGTTGGTACAGGGAAAGGCTCAAAGCTGTCAAAGCTGCTGTTGATGACGATATGAGCGTCTTCAGCGCATCGGTTACAGGGGACAACCACTTCACCAGTGAGATGACCGCGCACCAGACAGCCGTCTGCCTGTGGCAACAGGGTGACCTCGCCCACAAGCGGGCGCTCAACGCGACACGTCACGTTGCATTCGACCATGGAATGTTCCCACACAGCGGGATCGTCCACGGTGAAGGCCTGCCCGTCAGGGGCGATGTTGTTCAATGCAATCCGTAGTTCAGCCATGATAACCTCGTAAACAGCACTCCTTACACGTCCACCCGGTGCCTGTCAAGGAACAGGTCGCAGGAACGTCTTCAGAAAGCCTTTTTTTCAGATTCTGGATCTCTTTTTTTCCATAAAACAAGCTGAGTTGCGGTTATGCACCCGGATTTTCTCCCCTTCGGGATTTTTTCCTGCACGCCAGAGTGTGGGGTGTTACCCTCTCGCCCGCGCAAAACCCGTTGCCGAGCGGAGGATGACATCTTCACCCACGCAGAAAGCGATGCGGAAGTACCCAGGGCCGCCAAAGCCAGAACCGGGCACAACAAGGATGCGTTCTGCGGCGAGCTTCTGGGCAAAGGCCACGTCGTCGCCACCGGGAGCTTTGGGGAAGAAGTAGAACGCGCCTTGCGGCATCTGAAACTCGTACCCGGCATCACGAAGAATCGAGGCCATGAGTTCCCGCCGGCGGGCGTATACGGAAACATCTACCTGCGAACCCAGCGCTTTCGCCATGATATGTTGTCCGATGACCGGAGGATTCACAAAGCCGAGAATGCGGTTGGCAAGGGTCAGCGCCGCAACGAGTTGAGCGCGTTCCTCAAACAGCGGGGACACCGCAACGTAGCCGAGACGTTCGCCAGCCAGCGAAAGATTTTTTGAGAAGGAGCTGGCAAGCAGAGCATACGGGTACATGGGGAGCAGGCTTGGCACTTCGGCACCGTCAAAGGCGAGGAAGCGGTACGGCTCATCCGTAATGAGGTAGAGCGGGCGCTTGTTGCGTGCGGACGCTGCGGTAAGAATCTCCACCAGTCCGGCGAGTTCTGCCCGCGAGTAGATCACGCCCGTGGGGTTGTGGGGTGAATTGATGATCATGGCGCGTGTCTTTGGCGTGATGGCCGCGGCGATGGCGGGCAGATCCAGCGCAAACGTCTCTGGACACGTTGGCACCGTGCGAAAGACCCCCCCGTGGTTTTCGGCGTAGGAGCCGTATTCCACGAAATAGGGGCTGACGGTGAGCACTTCATCACCGGGGTTGAGGATCGCCTTGAAGATGGCATTGAGTCCACCAGCCGCGCCGCACGTCAGGATCACATCGTCAGCGGCAAGGTTCACGCCGTGTTCAGTGGACAGATGCTGTGCCAGTTGCGCACGCGCCCAGCCAAAGCCGGCGTTGGGCATGTAGCCAAGACTGAATGGCTCATCCACATGGGCGGCAAAGGCGCGCAGACCTTCGCCTACAGCCGCTGGCGGTGCCAGATCGGGATTGCCGAGACTGAAATCACACACCGCATCGGCACCGTACTGCTGTTTGAGCTGTATGCCCGCTTCAAACATGCGACGAATCCACGAACCGTTTTCAAGCGAAGAACGCATCTTGCTACTGATTGCATCCATAGAGAGTTCCTTCCTGTCTAGAGCATTTTGCTAGGGAATACGCGGCTAAAAGGTTACGGAAAACAGCACGGCGCAGAGTAAGGCTAAAAGGCCTTCGTCAGCGTAGCTTCAAGCCGGAAGCGTTCGCCAAGGCTGGCGGCATTGGGGTAGTCGCGTCCGCCGAGCGGGGTCTTGCTGTCATAGTCTTGATACAGACTGAATTGGGCGGTCAGACCGAGCGTAGCTTGCCAGTCCGGGATCTTTAGGGTCACGGCGGGCCCTGCGAACCAGGCGTGGCTGGCGTTGTGCTGAGAATGCCCGCGCAGTCGTGATGCTGTGATGTATTCATACTGACTTTCAACGCCCAGATCCCAGTATTCATTCAGCGCAAAGACATAGCGGCTGTTAAAGCGGAGAAAATCGTTCGCATCCACATAGGTGTCAAGACTTTTTTTACCGCCCTTGCCCCGCCACAGGTAGATGAGTTCGGCTTCCACCACTTGGCGCCCGTTGTCAAAGGCATAGGTCGCACCCAATTCACCAAGAAGCCCCCACGCGCCTGTGCCGACAGCATCCGCGTCCGTGCTCCCTGTGGGAATCTGTCCACCAAGGCCGAACGCCAGATCGAGCGGAGCGCCCTCGCTCTGACTCATGAACTGCTTGTGCGCGACAAGGAGCGTGTCACTGACGCCTTTCTTGCTGGTGGCAGGGGCAAGCGTTGCTTCGCCCTTGAAATCGTTGTGGACAAAGGCCGTCGCGCTACGGATATCCCAATTGTTGCCCAGCCCGTAGCGCAGCTTGGCGACATACACATCTTGCATGTTGCGTTGTGTGGCTCGGCTCAACGGGGAGGTGGCGGTGTGCCGGGAACCGTTGTCATACCAGCCGTCTTTATTGGCATGGGTGTAGTTGACCATGAGTGCGAGGACACCAGCGGGGAGCGTTCCCCCAGCAGGCCCCGCGTTGCTGATGACCATAGGACTGCCAACGTGTGGGGTTGGCGTCTGTTCTTCGGCAAGCGCTGTCGAGGTCAACAAAAGCAGTCCACCCATGACAAGGAAAAACGTGCGGTATGTTGCGTTCATTCAAGCCTCCTTTCCCAAAAAAATACACGTCTGCTGTTTATACTGCGCGCACTCTACGGGGAATGAGATGAATGCGCAACCGCCGTCTGAAGAGGGCTGTTCCGGGCGCGTTTTTTGTGCGCACACGCCACAGAAAAGGACAAATCAGGACTGGAATTCTGTTTGCTATTCTGCTAGGAAATAGAGTATTCCTAGACTTTGTTGCGACAGGATGCGAGTGAGGCAGGTGCGAGATCGCGTTTTTCAAAAAAGCGCAGGACACTGTTGTGGAGTACGGAAAAGAGAGCCTTGAGTATGTCCTTTTCATGGAAGAGCGCCTTTACACAGGGGAATTTCCCTTGGGCTGACGCTGACTCCTTTTCCGATATTGTCGAGATTTCCAGCCTTGACATGCTGAAGCAGTTTCTTGACGCCGTTCACATCAAATTCTGCCTGCTCAAACCGTGGTGCGAAACCGAAAACTATCCGCTGGTTGAAACCCGCGATCTCTTGCCATCCTTTGAGAGTGAACTGTGGGAATACAAGGGCTTGCCCGGTTTTTCCATGGTTGCCCTTGACCGTCCGCTAGAGAGCTTCAGCGAGATTTTTCAGTACGACATTCTCCACCCCGTTCTGAGCGCGGTCAATTCAGCAGAAGGCGCGTCCTGCCCGCTCGAAACCCATGTCATTGCGCGCAATGTACAGACCTTTCTCGGTCGTTTGCCAAAGAAACTGCAAGACCCCTTTCGGGAGAAGTTCAAGCGCGTTGACACGGCTGTGCTGGACTATTACCCGGCCTTGCTGGCGTATCTGACGCTGATGGACAGGGCGCATGTGTTTGCGGCGGACAGTTCCGGGCATTTCCACCTTGCCGGACTCTTTGCTTCCTTCCCGTCTGATATGGACGGTGAAATCAAGCGCTTTGGCCTGCGGGCGGGCAAGTTCAAGATCGGCGACAACGAGATGTACGAGCGCAACAGGCAGTTTGTGTGCCAGTTCCTGATGGAACTGTACGGTTTTCCTATTTCTTCTGAGCGCCGCACGTCTGCCGCCATGTTTTCCCGCAGACTGCACAAGATGGGTGAGCGCTTTCTTGTCCGGGTGCAGGGACAGTCAGACAGAACCATCACAACGATCTGGAACAATGGGGAAAACAGACCGTATCCCCGCGTGGAGAAAGTCGCGCTGGTGCGTCTTGATCCAGAGCAAAAGGAATTGATCCGGGTGCTTGAGGAGGGCGGCTATTTCATTGACAGCAAAAAGCACATCGTCATCATCCGCATTCTCTACAAGCAGCACCGTTTCAATCCTGACAACGTGCGACAGGATCGCGCTCTTTCTGTAGAACGGCAGGAAGTCATCCACCCGCTCACAGGCTTGTGTCTGGCAGATGTGAACATCGTCAAGGACACCAGCACCATGATTTTACGACTCAACGACATTGTGCGTGGCGAGTATGTAGGGCGCGTGGTGTACAAGCGCAACGAGCTTGTCGAGAACACAGATACCGATGAAAAACGCCTCAAGTTTTTGTTTTCGTGGCTTTCTAAAAACCAGCGGCGGATCATCGGCTACAGTGACGAGTTTTATACCAACGCCACCAAGGTACTGGACGCCTACCTGCGCGACAAGAACAATCAGGACGCCTTTGGTATTTTGCACGAACTGCATCAGGAAGTCATGAACAAGTACGCTTATATCCGTCAGGCACGGACAGTGCGGTATCTTGAAGACATTGTGTTGCGGTTCTACAAGGGTGAGCGTCTGACCTACAACAGGATGTTGCTGGAAGCAGTAGCGTTGCTGCGCGGTCTCAAGTTTGAACTGGGGACGTATTTTGAACCGCTGGTGCAAAGCGTCCTGCACTACATTGAGGTCATGCTTGACGATCGCTATTTGCGGCGCAGGTACATCGAAGTCACAGAAGACAAGCTCTCCCGTACCGGGCATGAAATCCGTAAGAACTACCGCAGGCTGGTCAGCCTTCACGACGAGTTTGAATCCATCCGCCGTTCGCGTCAGCCAACGGTGGTGGAAAAAGAACGCCCTCTGCCGACGAAAACCGAAAAAAGCTGAAGGGAATATCCCCTTCAGGTGCAGCCTGTTAGCGCCACGCCTCCAGATTGATCCATGTCAGTTCGTGCTTGTTGCAAGAAAGGTGGAGGAGCTGGGAACCGGGGATTGCGGCGAAGCGGGCGGCGGTGGTGTGGTCTGTTTCCGCCTGAAACTTGAGAGTGCAGACGAAATTGCGACACGCCCCCAGTTCCTTCCAGCGGGTGATGACTTCATAGAGCTTGTCCGGGTAGCAGATCATGTCTGAAAACAGCCAGTCTGCGGCACCGATGTGCCGGGGGTCGAGAGCAAAGCCGCTTCCGATGCAGTGCGTGACTCCCGGCATGGTATCGACTTGCGGCGCGAGTGGCGCTTTGTCGATGCTCAAAACCTGCGCCCCAAGGCTTGCAAGCACCCATGTCCACCCGCCCGGCGCGGAACCAAGATCCAGACAGAGATCCCCATGACCGGGAATCTTCAGGCCGGGGAGCGATGACAGACGGGTAAACGTCTCCCAGAGTTTCAGGTAGGCTCGGCTGGGCGGATCAAGTTTGTTTTCCTGAAAGCGCACGGTGCCGTCAGGGAAAGGTGAGGAGCAACGCGCTGAGGCCAGGATAAGATCCGCATCCCAGAGTGTCCACGAACCGAGCGGGGCTGAGGGGGGCACGGCACCAAAGCTGAGGGGTTTGGAGGAGACGTGGGGGAGCTTCTCTTGAATGAGCGTGGCGCGGCGGTGGTGGTCTGTGGTGTACAGGTGCCAGTTGCGCTGGATGGTGCTGAGTTGTTTTGCCGCATCGCCAATGGAAGAAACGGGGAGAAACACCGGATTTTCCCAGACATTCTGCGCCCATGCAAGAGGATGGGACAAGGGAGTGGCAAGCACAAGGCGCCCTCGGATCGTGCGTATTGCTGCGCCGTGGTGCCTCAGTTCCGCGACAAGGTCTTCTGTAAAGCCGTCTGCGGCAAGGTAGGCGGTGAAGGGCGAGGCCTCAAGCTCGGCACGAGAAGGTGTCGGCGTGGGACACAAGCGTTCCGGGGCGGGAGCCTGCGGGCGGGTATCGGTGCGGTCGTTCAAGCCAAGGTGGGGGCGTGAACGGGGGTGGGACTTGGGAAAGGTGCGGGAAGGTGCGGGGTCGTTCATGGTATTCCGGGGAGATTGCCCTTTGAGGGGTGACGCAAGGAGTTGCAAAGCTCGGATCAAGTATCTATAGTCCAACTCTGGCTCGCACACAATCCTCATAGCAGCCTTCAGTCAAAAGGATACTCCCCATGCCCCATAAAGGCCCCCATATTTCTATTGCGCCGGACTTTGTTGTCAACCGTATCCTGCGCATCAATCTGGACGATTTTGCGGACTGGCCTGAAGCTGTTCGGCATCTGGCGATCGAAATAGCAGAAGAGCTGTTTCTGGTGGCCTACAATCCTTTTGTGGACGCCGCTACCGTGAAAGCCAGTGTCAAGGAGCGCTTTGACCGCGAGGTCTTTGCGCTTGCCCACCACTACGCCAACAGCATTGGTGAAGGCATCACCCTGTTCTGGAGTGCGCACGAAGCAGAAGCCGCGTTCCGGGTGGAGCTTGTAAAGCGCCTGTCAGCGTTTTTGCCTGCGGGAGCCATTGTCACGCGCCCCGGTGCGCTGGTGGCCTGTTCGACAGACGCCACCGACTTGCGCATGGAGTTGCCGCTCATGGTTGTGGAACCAGCGAACGCGCAAGAAGTCAGCGATCTGGTCAAACTCGCCAATGAATTGAAGTTTGCGCTCATCCCAAGGGGCGGCGCTTCAGGCATGACAGGGGGGGCTGTGCCCATGCGGCGGCGTTCTGTCGTGGTGCGGGTGACGCGCTTTACCGCGCTGTCGGCTGTGGATCGAGAGAACATGACGGTGACGCTCGACGCTGGCGTGATTACAGAAGCCGCTATCAACGCGGTCGCAAAAGAAGGCTTCCTGTTCACGCTTGACCCGGCCTCAAAGGCTGCCTCCACCATCGGCGGCAACATTGCGGAAAATTCCGGTGGCCCTTGTGCCTTTGAATACGGCACCACGCTCGACAATCTGCTGTCGTGGCGCATGGTGACACCCACCGGGGAAATCATCTCCGTAGAGCGCAAAAACCACCCTCGGCACAAGATCATGCCGGATGAAACGGCTGTCTTTGAGGTCAAGGACATGAGCGGCGGGGTGCGCAGTGTGGTGGAGCTGCACGGCTCGGAAATCCGTTTGCCGGGGCTTGGCAAGGATGTGACCAACAAGGCGCTGGGTGGTCTGCCCGGAATGCAGAAGGAGGGCGTGGACGGCATCATCACCGACGCCACCTTCATCGTGCACAAAAAGCCGAAGCATTCCAGAGTGATGGTGCTGGAATTCTTCGGGCGTTCCATGCACCATGCCGCCGTGGTCATCGGGCAGATTGTGGCTTTGCGGGACAGCATCCGCAAGGACGGCGACTACGCAAGGCTTTCTGCTCTTGAGGAATTCAACGCCAAATATGTGCGCGCCATCGACTATCAGCGCAAATCGCTCAACCATGAAGGCCTGCCCATTTCTGTGATTATTCTTCAGGTGGACGGTGACGAGCCGTACTTGCTGGAGAAATGTGTACAGGAAATAGCGCTCATCGTGAACGAACAGGACAACGTGGCGCTCATTGTCGCGCAAAACGAGAAGGAAGCTGAACAGTTCTGGGAGGATCGTCACAGACTGTCGGCGATCGCCAGACGGACATCGGGCTTCAAGATCAACGAAGACGTGGTCATTCCCATGCACCGCATCCCGGATTTTGCGTTGTTTTTGGAGCAACTCAATCTGGAATGTGCGGCAGCGGCCTACCGTCACGCCTTGCAAGAGCTGGGACGCTTGCCGGGGATGCCGCTGGAAGACAAGGATCTCAACCGCGAATTTGTCAATGTTTCGCGGCTGGCACAGGGCACGGTGCCGGAAGGGGAGATTTCCGACGACGAGCTGGAAGAGCGGGCGGTGACCTTCCTTGCGCTGATGGCAGAACGCTACAGCCGCCTCGCCGTAAAGATCAAGAAAATCAGTGAGAATATGCTGGTAGGTCGGGTGCTTGTCGCCAGCCACATGCACGCGGGCGACGGCAACTGCCATGTCAATATCCCTGTTAATTCCAATGACTTGCAGATGCTCGAACTGGCGGAAGAAACCGCCGTGCGGGTCATGGCTGAGGCGCAGGAGATGGGCGGGGCTGTGTCTGGTGAGCACGGGATCGGCATCACCAAGATCGCGTTTTTGAGCAAGGAAAAGATGGACGCCATCCGCGCCTTCAAGGAACGGGTTGACCCGCGTGACGTGTTCAATCCCGCCAAGCTCACCCAGCGCGACCTGCCCGTGCGTCCGTTCACCTTCTCGTTCAACAGGCTCATCGACGACATCCGGCAGAGCGGTCTTCCTGACAAGGAACGCCTCATCAATCTGCTGGCAGCGGTGCAGGTCTGTACCCGGTGTGGCAAGTGCAAACAGGTCTGCCCGATGATGCACCCTGAGCACTCCTACCATTACCATCCGCGCAACAAGAACATGGTGCTTGGCGCGATCATTGAAGCTATTTACTACTCGCAGATCAACAAAGGGCGTCCAGATCCCGCCATTTTGGCAGAACTGCGCGGTATGGTGGAGCACTGCACGGGATGCGGGCGGTGTACATCGGTTTGTCCAGTCAAGATCCCTTCCGCTCAAGTTGCGCTGGAACTGCGGGCGTTTCTTGAGGAAGAAGGCGAGGGCGGGCACCCCATCAAGACTCGTGTGCTGGACTGGCTGGTGAAAAACCCGGCGCAACGTATCCCGCAAGCGGTCAAAATGGCGGCGTTTGGACAGCGGATGCAGAACCGGATTTTGCGCGTTGTCCCGCAAGCGGTGCGCAGCAGGCTGTACAATCCGCTGTTTTCCGGCAAAGGCCCGGAACCGGGGTACCGCAATCTGTATGAGGCCTTGCACCTTGAGCGCGGCAATACGTTTATGGCTCTTCCTGCCGGGCAACGGGCTGGAGGCGACGAAGCGGGCGTTGTGTCAGAGGGGGCTTTTGGTGCGAATACCGCGCTGAAGGAAGCTGTGCTCTACTTCCCCGGATGTGGGGGGAGTCTGCTTGCCCGCACCATCGGCCTGTCGTCTCTTGCGTTGCTTTTGCGGTGCAAGGTGGCGGTCATTTTGCCGGAAACCCATTTGTGTTGCGGCTATCCACTGCTTTCAGCGGGTGCGGACGGGGCGTTTTGCAAGAACCGGGATCGCAATGTAGCGCTGTTGCGAAAGACGCTGGAACAGGCCACCGAACGCGGGTTCCGTGTCACGCATGTCATCACCGCGTGTGGTTCTTGCCGTGAAGGGATCGAACGCCATGATCCTGCAAGCTGGCTGATGCCGATTGCGACAAAGCCCCTTGGCGAAGGCGCCGAACAGGGCGTTTGTGCAGCCGTTTCCTCGGATGCCAGCGTTCCCGCAGACACCTTGCGGCATCTGGATGTGACCCAGTTTTTGCAAGCCAGACTGTCCGACCTGTCTGGTCTCTCGGTACCAGACACCCCCGTACTCTACCACACCTCGTGTCACCCCGAATGGGTTGACGTTCACAAGGTCAAGGGCATGGAAAAGCAGGCGGCTGCGATCACCGCTCTGAGTGGCGTGCCAATGCGGATCTCGCCCGGATGCTGTGGGGAATCCGGCATGGGTTCCATTGCCTCGCCGCTGGTGTACAATCCTTTGCGCCAGCGCAAGACAGACACGCTGAAGCAGGAGCTTGCGGGCTATCCTGAGCAAGCCCCCATCCTTGTCGGTTGCCCGTCTTGTCGGGTGGGTATCACAAGGTGCCTGTACACCCTGCACGACAAACGCCCCGTGCTGCACACCGTAGAGTGGCTGGCAAAAGCCGTTTTCCGTGAACGGTGGGGTGAAAAATGGATGCGCGTCTTCCGTAGACGCATAGCCGCCAAAGCCGATGCCCAAGGTGTACGCAGCGTCGATCTCGATTAGAGCATTTTAACATTGAAAATGCGCCAGAGCCTTTTTATTTTGAAAAGGCTCTGGCGCATTTTACTGTCGCAAGGACAACACCATGGCAGAAGACGCTCTCCCCTGCGTGGATGGGGGGTTTT
>JAVVPW010000018.1:0-21351 GCA_036655575.1 Bilophila sp. | reverse complement strand
ATGTGACTACAGGGGAAATCGGGGGAAGGAGAGGCTTTCCGCTGGTTACAAGTTCCCTTTCTCCCGAAAAACATTTTTGGAGGCATTGCTGATGGAAAAACGTATTGAGACACTTGCGGTGCATGGTGGACAGGTTCCAGATCCGACAACGCTCTCACGAGCGGTACCGCTGTACCGGACGGCTGCCTATCTCTTCAAGAGTGCAGAACACGCGGCGCGCTTGTTTGGCATGGAGGAGCCGGGAAACATCTACAGTCGCCTTGGCAATCCTACGCAGGCTGTGCTTGAAGAACGCATCAACCTGCTTGAAGGCGGGGCAGGCGCGCTGGCTTCGGCTTCTGGCACCTCAGCGATCTTTTCAACCATCATCAATATTGCCAGGCAGGGCGACGAAATCGTCACGCCGAGCAATCTGTACGGTGGCACCTTCACCATGTTTGATTCCATCCTGCCGCAGTTCGGAATCACAACGCACATGGTGGACAGCCTCGACCCTGTGGCTGTGGACGCGGCAATCACACCGCAAACCCGCATGGTGTATGTGGAAGCGATCGGCAATCCCGGTCTGGATGTGGCGGATCTGGATGCGTTTGCGGCTGTTGCGCACAAGCACGGCCTGCCGCTGGTGGTGGACGCCACCTTTGTGACACCGATCCTGCTCCGGCCTTTCGAGCACGGCGCGGACATTGTTGTCCATTCGGTGACCAAATGGCTTGGCGGACACGGCACCGCACTTGGTGGCATGGTGGTGGACAGCGGACGCTTTGACTGGTCGGACGCCCGATTTGAGCTGTACAATCTCCCCGACGATGGCTACCACGGCTTGCGCTGGGGGCACGATCTGCCAGCGGGGATGCCCCCGTTCATCACCCGGATGCGCACCGTACCACTGCGCAACCTCGGCGCGTGCCTCTCCCCGGACAACGCCTGGATGCTCTTGCAAGGCATCGAAACCTTGCCTTTGCGCATGGAACGCCACTGCGCCAACGCGCTTGGTGTGGCGCAACACCTCTTGCAACACCCGCAGGTGGCGTGGGTACGCTACCCCGGACTTCTTGACGACCCGTCCTATCCGGTGGCGTCACGGCTCTTGAAGAACGGCTTTGGGGGCATGGTGGTGTTTGGGATCAAGGGCGCTGCCGGAGGAAGCAAAGGCGGCAAGGAAGCAGGACAGCGGTTCATCGAATCGCTCAAGCTCTTCTCGCACCTCGCCAATGTGGGCGACGCCAAAAGTCTGGCCATCCACCCCGGAAGCACAACCCATTCCCAGCTCACCGACGCACAACAGCAAGACGCTGGCCTGCGCCCAGAACTGGTGCGCCTGTCCATCGGCATCGAGCACATCGACGATATTCTGGAAGATCTGGATCAGGCACTGGCCTGCGTGACCGCGTAAGCAGAGCCAAGAAAAGTCGCGTTGCAGATACACTGGAGTGAGGAAGCTGACCGGGCGTTGTTCCCGGTCAGCAGGAAAACCTTAGTCCTTAAAGGGGCAATCAGCAGCCTTGGCACCCTTGATGACACCAAGAGCGGCGTCAGGGGCAACAGGGGTGTAGCCCGCTTCCTTGAACACTTCACGAGCTAACGTGTCGTCTACAGTGCCTTCGGGGAGCTTGTCCATGCTGATGACCTTGGCCTGATGCAGGAACGGCGCAACAGTGGCGATGTTCTGCTTTTCGCGCTCACCAAAGTAGAAGGACTTCCATTCACGCACCGGGTCAGACGAATTGGCAGGCACCTGTCCGTAGAGAGAATACCACAGCACCTTCTTGGGAATGCCTGTTGCGTACTTGGCGACCATTTCAATGACCTGCTCCCAATTGGCGGGGTCAAGCATGAAACGCTGGGCTTCCAGCTCGGCACGCAGATAGCCCTTGGCAACATCGCGGTGCTTTGCGATGAAGTCGGCACGCATGGTCAGGATGCCGAGATCCGAGTTGTCGCAGGCTCTCCCGTCAGCCACAATGCGCGCACTGCCGTCACCCACTTCGGTGGCGATACGGGAAAGCGTGGGTTCCCACAGCGAGGCGGCGTCGAGCTTGCCAATGCGGAAGTTGGTGACGATGACTTCAATGGACTGGTTCAGATATTCGCCGGGCTTCACATTGTACTTTTCAAAAAAGCGCCGCAGATACTGGTCGGACGCACTGCCCTTGGGTGCAGCAATGACCTTGCCGTCAAGCCAGCGTGCCAGTTCTTCATTGCTCTTGAACTCCGGCGCGTCTTTTTGCACCAGAAGCAGCGAACAACGGGTGTTGGACATGCCGAGCGTTGCCACCATCTGGATCTGCGCCTGCTTGGGCTTGGAGCAGAGGATGCTTGCGGGCATGACACTCATGTAGCCGACTTGCGCCTTGTCTGCCAGCATGTTGTTGGCGACAACAGTTCCTTGCAGTGCTGGCTGAAACTCAATCTTCGTCCCAGCCGGGGTGTATTTTCTCCACAGACCAAGCTCGGCATTGATGATGGCCTGATACGAAATCGTATCATAGGGTTGAAACCCAACCACAAATTTTTCAGCCATCGCCGGTGTCGTCAAGAAGCCAACAGCAAGCGCCATGCTCCACAACATTTTTTGCATTCGTCCCATACGTTCCTCCAGATAGATGTATCATGCATAAAAAAGCAATCCACCACAACAGATCTGCCCTCTTTGTTGCACGCCGCACCCGCCACAAGGTCTTGTGCGGTGTGTTCTCAGTTGCCTACCTGCTGTCAAAAAAAGGATTCCGCCAAGTATGCATGGAAAAACTGTCTGCGTCAACGAACGTGGCGCCCCTCTTCAGAACTCTGCTTGCCTCCGTGCAAAGCCTCTTCTGACGCAAGCGCGATAGGCGCGTTGCAGCGCACGCTTCCTGTTACGCTTGCGCTCCAAACGCAAAAACCCGCCAGAAGGCGGGCTTGCAACAAGGCGTACTGAAAAAAACGGAAGGATCTTTATTTCTTAGAGCTGCTCTTCTTGGTAGAAGGCGCTTTTTTCGACGAAGTGGCTTTGGTTTTTGCGGAAGCAACCTTCACCCCAGAGGCTTTTGTGCTGGTCACTTTCGAGCTAGAGGGTTTCGAAGTGGAAGCCTTTGACGAGCGTTCCGTTTTTTTCTGGGAGACGGAAGCGACTGCTTTGCTTTTGGATTTTTTGTTTGTTGCTTGAGAAGAGCGTGTGGCTTGCGTTGCTTTGGCAGATTTGGACGCCTTGTCAACTTTTGAAGCCTTGCTTGCTCTGGAGGAAGGGCTGTTTTTCGTGCTTTTCTCTGCTTTCTTCAACGCTTTACGCGAAAGCCCGGCCTTTTTAGAGGCCTTGCGCTCAGAGACAACAGCTTTTTTGGAGGGTTGGGCGTCTGTTCTTGTCTGATGCAGGCGTCCTTTCTGGGATTCGTAAGCGGCAAGCAAGGTCTGGGCGGCCTCAAGGTCATTGTCATCAACATCTATGCGGCGCGCACCCAAGAATGTAGAGCTAAAATAGGGGTCGTCCAGCGAATTGATACGCACTCTTGTGCGTTTTCGTGGGCTGTGAATGAATTTGCCGTCACCTACATAAATACCCGTATGGTACCCGCGTCTTGGGTGTTTGAAAGCAACGATGTCACCCGCAACCATATCTTCAAATTTTCTGACGGGTGTACCTGCTGTGGCCTGCTCTCTGGCAGTTCGGGGCAGTTTGACGCCGACATGCTTGTACGCCCACTGCACAAAGCCCGAACAGTCAAAGCCGTCCGTGCTTTCCCCACCCGGGACATAGGGCGTTCCAATGGCTGTCTTTGCCGTCTTGATCAGCATCTCTTTCGAGAGCGGGGTGCTGTCGTCCTCCTGCATCCGGGCAAGCGCAGCCGAGCGATAATCATAGGTAAAGCGCTCTGCTGACGTCATGGACTCACGATCTATGCGCTCCACGCCGTACCCTTCAGCCGTAGAATCGGAAATCGACGTTTTTCGCGTCGAACAACCGGAGACAACCAATCCCGCAAGGAGCAGGAATACCAGAAAAACAGGGGTTTTGCTTGTAGTTGCGTTCATTTTGTAAAATTACTTGTTTTCCTACCTCGTGTCAACAATTCTGTTTGACAAGCACACATCTGTGTGGACAAACGGTTTTCAGTAGCCTATCAAGAGGGTTATGGTTGTTTGAAACATCTCGCTCATACCCTTTGATGAGGAGGAAAAGGTGCGTTACCCGAAAAAATCCGTGTCCTTGTGGTCGTTCATGCTGCTTTTCACCTTTGCTTTATGCGCCGCCCCGGTCGCGTTGTGTGCGAAAGGCGAAGCCGCCGCCCCGGTCGCCCCGGTAGCCGCGCCCACCGCCGCGCCCACGCAACAGGTGCAAGCTCCCGCTGAAGTCGCGGGTGCCTACAGCGGCAACATAAAGAGCAAGACCTTTCACAAACAAGGTTGCCGCTACTTTTCCTGCAAATCTTGCTCCGTTCATTTTGCTTCGTCTGCCGAAGCCACCGCCAAGGGCTACAAGCCCTGCAAAGTCTGCATGAAGTAAGCCCGTCAACACAAAAAAGGCTCTGCCGCGACTGTGAAAGACGCGGCAGAGCCTTTTTGTATGCGAGCTTTTTACAACACGCGGCTTACGCCAGAGCCTGCAACAGCAGCAGTGCGACGATGTTGATGATCTTGATCATGGGGTTGACAGCGGGGCCAGCGGTATCCTTATAAGGATCGCCCACGGTGTCGCCTGTAACAGCGGCCTTGTGTGCGTCCGAACCCTTTCCGCCAAAGTGACCATCTTCAATGTACTTCTTGGCGTTGTCCCACGCACCGCCACCGGAAGTCATGGAAATAGCCACGAACAATCCCGTCACGATGGTGCCCATCAGCATGGCGCCGAGGGTGGAGAAGGCCGCAGCCTGACCCGCAAAGGCATTGATGACAAAGTAGACCACGATGGGTGCGAACACCGGCAGCATGGAGGGCAGGATCATTTCACGGATGGCAGCCTTGGTCAGCATGTCCACGGCAGCACCGTAGTTGGGCTTGGCTGTGCCTTCCATGATACCGGGGATTTCCCGGAACTGACGCCGCACTTCCACCACCACAGCAGAACCCGCACGTCCCACAGCCATCATGCCCATCGAACCAAACAGGTAGGGCAACAGGCCGCCGATGAACAGACCCACCAGCACATAGGGGTCCTGCAAGGAGAAGGACACCTTCAGATCCGGGAAGAAGCGCGAGAGATCTTCGGTGTAACAGGCAAAGAGCACCAGCGCAGCCAACGCCGCAGAACCAATGGCGTAGCCCTTGGTCACAGCCTTGGTGGTGTTGCCCACAGCGTCAAGAGCGTCGGTGACGGCGCGCACTTCGCTGGGGAGATTGGCCATTTCAGCGATGCCGCCCGCGTTGTCAGTGACCGGGCCATAGGCGTCAAGCGCAACAATCATGCCCGCAAGCGCCAGCATGGTGGTGGCAGAAATGGCGATGCCGAACAGTCCGGCGTTGCTGTAGGCAAAGAGAATGCCCACGCAGATGATGATGACTGGCAGAGCCGTGGATTCCATCGAAACCGCAAGACCCTGAATGACGTTGGTACCGTGCCCTGTTGTGGAAGACTGCGCGATGCTGCGCACAGGACGAAACGCGGTGGAGGTGTAGTATTCCGTCACCCACACGAGCAGTGCCGTGACAGCAAGACCTGTCAAGGAACACATGAGAAGGTTCATCACGCCAAAGCTCTTGCCCTGGATTTCCATTTCAGGAGCGCCCCAGAACAGCAATACACTCACAACAATGATGAGTCCGGCGGACACAAGGCCTGCCATGGCAAGGCCACGGTACAGCGCTTTCATGATGTTGTTGTCAGCAGCCAGCTTGACGTACTTGGTGCCAACCACGGAACCGATGATGCACACCGCGCCGATCAGCAGAGGGTACATCATCATAAGGTGCTGCAATTCGCCCGTGAAATAGATGGCGGCAAGCAACATGGTGGCAACCACGGTCACAGCGTAGGTTTCAAAAAGGTCAGCAGCCATACCAGCGCAGTCGCCCACGTTGTCGCCCACGTTGTCAGCGATAACGGCGGGGTTGCGCGGGTCATCTTCGGGGATACCAGCTTCAACTTTGCCCACAAGGTCAGCGCCCACGTCAGCGCCCTTTGTGAAGATACCGCCGCCAAGACGTGCGAAAATGGAGATCAGCGAAGCGCCGAAACTCAGCGCAACCAGCGCTTCCAGCAAGGTTTTCTGCTCCACGCCAAACAGCGTGAGGATGCCGTAATACACGGCAACGCCAAGCAGGCCAAGGCCTACAACCAGCAGACCCGTGATCGCGCCAGCCTGAAAGGCCACGTTCAGCGCTGGCGTCATGCCCTGCCGTGCGGCTTCGGTGGTGCGGATGTTGGCACGCACAGAGACGTTCATACCAATGTAGCCCGCCGCACCGGAAAGCACCGCGCCGATGACAAAGCCCAGCGCCACAAGGCCAGACAGCGCCCACGCCAGCAGCACTGTGACGATAGCGCCCACAATGGCGATGGTTTTGTACTGACGATTCAGATAGGCTTCAGCACCTTCCTGAATAGCACCAGCGATTTGCTGCATTTCTTCGGTGCCCGTACTGGCCGCGAAGACGCGCTTGGAAGTATCATACGCATAGTAAAGGGCAAACAGCCCGCAAGCCAATACCACGATGAATGAGAACATCTCGGAACCCCGCTTACCGCTTTTTAAAAGTGACCTGCCGTGCCGCGAAAAACCGGGAACAGCGTAAAAAACCCCGACCAGTCAAAACGAATCGAAAAATGTTATCCAAAAATACTGGTACTGGCAAGCAAAAGCTGACAACTTTGAAATTTGGCACGAACCTTTGGCAGGCAGAGGCACTCCCTTGCACCCGCAAAGGGCGAACCGCCCCTTGACCTTGCGTGTTTTTTGGCGTTGCGCTTGCGGGGCTTTCCTGTTGTTGCCAAGCGCTGTAAAGTGGAATATGCGTTGTGAATAGAAAGCCAACCCTCTACAAACAGGACTCTTTTACATGAAGCCCCTTACTGAAGCCGAAAAGAACGTGATTGAGCACAAAGGCACTGAAGCACCTTTTTCTGGTGCGTACTGGAACACGTCGGCAGCAGGGACGTATCTGTGCCGAAAGTGCGGTACGGCCTTGTATCTTTCTGAAGACAAGTTCGATTCTCGGTGTGGGTGGCCGAGTTTTGATGCGGAACTTCCCGGCGCGGTGCGGCGCGTGCCGGATGCGGACGGGCAACGCACCGAAATAGTGTGCGCGCACTGCGGTGGGCATCTGGGGCATGTCTTTGAAGGCGAACGACTTACGCCCAAAAACACCCGTCACTGTGTCAATTCTCTGTCCATGCTCTTTATTCCCGCCGGGGAAGGCACAGACACAGCCCTCTTTGCGGGTGGGTGCTTTTGGGGCGTAGAAGATGCGTTTCGCAAAGTTCCGGGCGTGCTTGACGTCACATCCGGGTACACTGGCGGCACCGTGCCAGACCCCACCTACGAACAGGTCTGCTCTGGTCGCACCGGACACGCCGAAGCCGTCAAGATCCGCTTTGATCCGGCACAAGTGACCTACGGCGCGTTGGCGCGGCTGTTCTTTGAAATCCACGATCCCACACAGATGAACCGCCAAGGGCCGGACAAGGGCACACAATACCGCTCTGCTCTTTTTTATACCGATGCCGCACAGCGCGCCGTTGCTCTTGCGCTGATCCAAGAATTAAAGAGGCTTGGCTGGAATATCGTCACCGAAGTGACGCCCGCTTCTGCCTTCTATCCCGCAGAGGCCTACCACCAGCGCTTCACCGAACGCACCGGGCGCGGGGCTTGCCATGTGCGTGTCCCGCGCTTCGCACAAGGCCCGCGTGCGTGACGCAAAGCGTTCTTTTTTGCACATGCGTGAACAAATACCCCAGCTATTGTGCGGGATTGCTCTCAAGGACACGGGAGCAAAAAAACACGCCAGACCATATTGACAACAGTCTTGCTTTGTCCGCATAGTCGTATCAGGATGCAAGCACCACATGAGAGTGTTTTTGTTCATGAAAAGAGCAAACACCTCTCTCTGGGGCACATGGTTGGCACCTTCAGCTGCTGGGAGGTTTTATGTCTGTACAAATGTTGGCGTTGTTTTCTGTCTTGCCCATTTTTCTGGCGCTCGTGCTCATGGTTGGTCTGCGCTGGCCTGCCACAAGAGCCATGCCGCTGGCGTGGCTTGTTGCCGTGGTCTGTGGATTCTTCATCTGGGGATTGAGTCCGCTGTATCTGACTGCCCTGTCCTTACAGGGGGTGGTGACCGCAGTTGGGGTGCTCATCATCGTGTTTGGCGCTATTCTCATTCTTTTTACGCTCCAAGAAAGCGGCGGGATGGAAACCATCCAGTATGGAATGCAGAATATCAGTCGAGACAGACGGGTACAGGCGATCATCATCGGGTACATGTTTGCGGCCTTTATTGAAGGTGCCGCAGGTTTCGGAACACCGGCAGCGCTAGCCGCACCTTTGCTGCTGGCTCTCGGCTTCCCGGCTCTGGCGGCAGCGGTCATCTGTCTGGTGTTCAACTCCTTCCCGGTTTCCTTTGGTGCCGTTGGAACCCCGATCATTGTGGGTCTTGGGTTCTTGAAAGAACCTGTTGCCCAGCTCGTCGCAACGGGCGGAACGGCTGTCAATTTCACCAATTACGAAACATTTTGTAAAGTTGTGGGCGAATGGGCGACCGTGTCGCACGGCATCATGCTCTTCATTCTCCCTATTTTCATGCTCGGCTTTCTGACCCGCTTCTACGGACAGGAAAAGAAGTGGTCGATTGGTCTGTCTGCGTGGAAGTATTGCGTGTTTGCCGGGGTGTGCTTTGGCGTTCCCTATATGGCACTGGCGTGGCTCCTCGGCCCAGAATTTCCCGCCATGGTGGGTGGCCTTGTTGGTCTGGCTGTGCTCATCTGGGGCACCAAGCGGGGCTTTTGCGTGCCTGCGAAGGCGTGGAACTTTGGCCCGCAATCCACATGGGAAGCGGAATGGACAGGCTCCATTGCCACTGTTTCTGAAAACGAATTCAAGCCGCACATGAGTCAGTTCATGGCGTGGCTCCCCTACATCATCATTGGCGCCATTTTGGTGGCAACCCGTATCGGTTCATGGGGACTGAAGGGATGGCTGTCGGCGCAAAAGATCAGCTTCACGGACATTCTCGGTTTTCAGAATGTCTCAGCCTCCATTGATTACCTCTATCTCCCCGGTACCATTCCCTTTACGCTGGTTGCCCTGATGACCATCTTCCTGCACAAGATGGGGCCGGAAAAGGCAAAGAAGGCGTGGTCTACCACCATCCAGAAGATGCAGGCGCCCACCATCGCGCTGGTTTTTGCGGTGGCGCTGGTGTCGATTTTCCGGGGTTCAAACGTCAACCCCATGTCTCTGCCCTCCATGCCGCTGGCGCTTGCGCAGACGGTTGCGGATATGGCAGGCAATGTCTGGCCTATGTTAGCGGCTGTTGTCGGCGGACTTGGGGCGTTCATCACCGGTTCAAACACGGTGTCTGACCTGCTGTTTGGTGAATTTCAGTGGGGCATGGCGCAAACGCTGCACATGCCGCGTCAGCTCATTGTAGCCGCACAGGTTGTCGGCGGTGCTGCTGGTAACATGATCTGCGTACACAACATCGTGGCCGTGTGTGCCGTGGTTGGTCTGAGCGGCAAGGAAGGACTCGTGCTCAAGAAGACCTTCTGGCCCTTCGTGATGTACTGCCTCGTGGCGGGCATTGTGTACTCGCTGCTGGTCTTTGTCTTCTTCCCCAACCTTGCGTAAAACCTGAGCCTGAATCCAGACAGCCCGAAGTGTTCTCAGGAATGTTTCGGGCTGTTTTTGTCCTTCCGTATCATCAAGGACTCCACGATGCGCATCTTTGCCATGCTTGGCATCATTCTTATCACCTTTATTCTGTTCACAGGTCATGTCTTGCTGGTGACAAAGGATACTCCTGAGAGTGGCTATCTGCCCTCGCTTGAGAGTTCCTTTACGATGCTTGCGCCCATGTCCGCCATGCCCCATGTGTTTTCGCTTGAAGAACAGACGTGGATTGACGAGCACCCGGTCATCACCGTGAGCCTCACGCCAGAATTTCTTCCCGCAGAAGGCTCGGACAGCGTCAACGCCTACACCGGCATCAGCCTTGAAATATTGCGGCTCCTGTCCCGGATCATCGGGGTGCAATTCCGGGTAGAACCGCAGTCGAACTGGACAAACGCGGTGGAAGACGCCAAAGAGTGGCGCATCGACCTTTTTGCGATGGCAGAACCCACGCTGACTGAAAACACAGGACTCCTCCTCACAACGCCCTATGTGTACCTGCCCGGCGTCATCGCCACCAACGACGACGCCCCGCGCTACACCACCCTTGAAGCGCTGAACGGCAAGCGCGTTGCTGTCCGCTATCGGCAGTTCTGGCACGAATATCTGGAAAAGGACTACCCCGGCATCAAACTTGATCCGGTTTCAAGCACCCTGCAAGGCCTGTTTCGCGTCATTTCAGGACAGGCGGACGCGCTTGTCGGCTACAACTTCACCATCCTCCCGCGCCTGACAGAAAGCACGCTCTCAAAGTTCCGTATCTCCGCCAACCTCCCCTCTCGCAGTGGGCTGGGCATGGCGGTGCGTTCGGACTGGCCAGAATTTCATGGCATCCTCTCAAAAGCCCTCAATCAGATTTCAAGTACAGAAACCGAGACCATCACGGGGCGCTGGCTTGACCGAAAATCCTCGTTCCACCTGCCACCGCGCACCGTCTGGATAGGCCTGCTGGGGCTTGAAGGCGTGGCGGCAGTCTTGCTGGTGTCCATTTTCTGGAACTTTCAGCTCCGACGCAAGGTTGACGAACGCACCGACCGCCTGACCGCCGAACTCAAGAAGAGCGCCAAGGCCGAAGATCTCGAAAAGCTCAACGCGGAACTGCGCGCCGCCATGCGCGTTGCCGACGCCGCAACCGAGGCCAAAAGCCGCTTTCTCGCCAACATCAGCCACGAAATACGCACCCCGCTGCACGGGATCATCTCCTTTACCGAGCTGGCCTATCTCAAGGACAAGGCACTCCCCCGCAAGCACCAGCGCACCATCCTTGATCTGTCCTACGCCCTGCTCGACATCGTGAACGACACGCTCGACTTCTCAAAGATTGAAGCGGGGGAAATGGACATGGACAGCGCCCCGTTCATGCTGGATGAAGTCGTCTTGCGGGTGTGCGACATGACCATGCGCGGGAGCATGGCGCGCAGTCTTGAATGTGTGGTGGACATCGAACCGTCTACCCCGCTGGCGCTGATCGGCGATGCCGGACGCTTGCAACAGATCCTGACCAATCTCATGGGCAACGCCATCAAGTTCACCCCGCCGGGTGGACGCATCCACCTGCAAGTCCGGCAGGGCGGCACCCTGCACACAGTTGAGGATCTCAACAAGGCGCAGTTTCTGTTCTTTGTCCACGACACCGGGGTGGGGATCGCGCCAACGCAGCTCCCGCAACTCTTTCAGCCCTTCAAACAGGCGGATTCCTCGCTGACAAGGCGCCACGGCGGCACCGGACTCGGCCTGAGCATCGCCCGCTATATGGTCGAAAACATGGGCGGCGAAATATGGGTGGAGTCGGAAGTGGGGCAAGGCAGTACCTTTGCCTTTTCGCTACGCCTTGGCTTGCAAGAACAGGTGGAAGTGCTCGCCGGAACCACGTTCATGGGCTTACAGGCGCTGGTGGTGGGCGCGTCTGAACTTGGCACCCGCACCATGAGCCGTACCCTCGAAGCGCTGGGTATCCAGTCTGTGAGCCTTGCCGAAGACCAGTTTCATGTTGCCCCGCGCATGGACACACGAGACCCGCAAACCTGCTCCCACGGTGACATCACCACCACCGTGTCCGACAAGTCAGACCAGCCAGCACCTGCCAGCGGCTGGCTCGATCTCTTGACCACACAAGACTTGCGCCCGGACGTTATCCTTATAGATAAACTCCGGGGCGAAAGCTCCCACCCGCCAGCGCTCGATCTGGCGCTCTTTCTGGAAAAACAGTTGCCTGTGCCGATTCCCGTGATGCTGGTGGGCGGCCCGCGTGAGGAGCTGGCTGTCAGCGCACAGGAAAGCTCATGGAACATCGAAGTGATCCCCGCTGTGACCATCCGCTGTGTGCGTTCGGCGCTGCGGCGACTGTTTGGCAAAACAACGCGCACCGGACACACCCCCTTGCGCCCCACACAAACCTACATGACCCCGGATCTGTCCGCTGTCCGCCTGCTGGTTGCCGAAGACAACCCGGTCAATCAAGAAATCATGACCGTGTTGCTCGAAGACACCGGTGCGTCTGTCCGCATGGCAAACAACGGACAGCAAGCCCTCGACCTGTTGCAACAAGAAACCTTTGACCTCGTGTTTCTGGACATCCAGATGCCGGACATGGACGGGTACGAAACCATCAGGATCATTCGAGAACGCGGGATTGTCCTGCCTGTGGTGGCGCTGACCGCGCACGCCATGCAGTCGGACAAACAGCGTTGCCTTGATGCGGGCATGGACGCCTATCTGTCAAAACCGTTCAAGCAAACCCTGCTCTTTGACACCATCCACACCCTCCTCCCCAATCTGTACCGGACAGCACCGCTCAAAGGGCAACCTTCCACGGGCGACGCCGCACCCTCGGCTCTCCTTGCTGACACCGTGTCGCAAGACGCCACCAAGACGAGCGCCAAAAACAGGGACTGGTCACACCTTCCTGCCTGTTTTTCGGTGGACATTGTGCGAGAAACCGGCTTGTCTCCAGAGCAGTACCCCAAGATTCTGGCGAGTTTTGCCCGCAACCACGGACAGGACGGCGCGACCATCCGCCACTGTGTACGCCGCCGCGACTGGGCGGCTCTGCGTGACAAGGCGCACGCGCTCAAAGGTGCGGCAGCCAATCTGGGTGCGCAGACGTTGCGAGAAGCCGCACGCGGGCTGGAGCTTGAAGCGCAACACCAACTGGATCACCGCCCGCAAGGCCTGCACCCCCACACCGCAGGGACACTCGCCGCAACGAGTATGGAGCTGGAAACGGCGTTGCATGATGTGCTTGAGGCCATTGCCCGTCTGTGTCCCGCCGAGCACGAAAAAGAAGCTCCTGCCAGGACGCCTCCCCCAGAGTCTGTGGCACAAGCACGCACGGCGCTTGACAGCGCTGGCGCGACAACCCAGTATGCCGAACTGGTCACCGCACTCCGACTGGCGACGCCGGGAGGCATCAAGTCCGCGCTGACTTCGCTTCTCGTCACCTGCGACCCTGTGGAGTACCCCCTCTTGCAGACCCTCAAAACCCATGTGGATGATTACGAATACGATGCGGCTCTCCGGGTACTTGACGCCCTGAGCAGGCAACCAGCCGACACGCTTCAAGACGGTGTTGCACCCAATCGGGAGAAGAACCATGCGGACTGAAAAACCTGCCGTGCTGGTGGTTGACGATGATCCCGTCAACCTTGATGTGCTGGTGCAGACGCTGGAGCAAGAATTTTTTCTTATCATCGCCAAGAACGGCAAGCGGGCGATGGAGCTTGCGCAGACCCACCACCCAGATCTCATTCTGCTCGACATCCTCATGCCGGATCTGGACGGGTTCGAGGTCTGCCGTCGTCTCAAGGCGGATGAAACGACACGCGGGATTCCGGTTGTGTTTCTCTCGGTGATGGAAGATCCGGCTCGCAAGCATCTGGGGTTCGAGGTGGGCGGGGTTGACTATGTGACCAAGCCCTTTCACGCCGATGAAGTCCGCGCCAGAGTGCGCGCCCATGTGACCAACAAACGCCTGCGCGAGGAGCTGGAAAGCCACAACGCCCTCATGGGGCTGGCGTTGCACGAAAAAAGCCGCCAGCTTGAAGCGCTCATGAACAACCTTCCGGGGCTTGCCTACCGTGGCGAACACGACCCGCACCGGGCAGACAGGCAGGTCAGCTTTGTCAGTCAGGGTGCCTTGCGTCTGACAGGCTTTCCGCCGGACTCCTTTATAGCGCCAGACACAGCCGGTGCAAACGGCACAGCCGCGCCCTCTGGCGGCCTGCTTGCCATCGTCCATCCCGACGACCGCGCCCGGATTCTCGAAAGCCTGCGCACCGCGTTGCAACAACAGGAGCCGTTTGAGCTGACCTACCGCATCATCACAGCGTGGGGCGAAGAAAAATGGGTCTGGGAACAGGGGATGGGGGTTCACGGCACCGGCGTTGACGGGCAAGAAACCTTGCTTGTCGAGGGCTTCATCAACGACGTGACCGAAAAACAGAAGCAGGACACCACCATCCGGGAAGAAAACCGCGAACTGCGCGAACGCCTCAAAGCGCGCTGTTCCGGGGACATTGTGGGCAATTCACCACAGATTTCTACGGTGTTTGAGCTGATCGCCAAAGCCGCCGCCGTGGACGACAACGTGGTGGTGTACGGCGAATCCGGCACAGGCAAGGAGCTTGTCGCCCGCGCCATCCACGATGGCAGTGCGCGCTATCAGCACCCCTTTGTCGCGGTGAACTGCGGTGCCATTCCCGAAAATCTGTTTGAAAGCGAACTGTTCGGCTACAAGAAAGGCGCCTTCACCGGAGCCAACATGGACAAGAAGGGGTACCTTGATCTTGCCGATGGCGGGACACTGTTTCTGGACGAACTGGGCGAAATCAGCCTCATGGGGCAAGTCAAACTCCTGCGGGCGATTGAGCACGGCGGCTTCACACCGGTAGGCGGCTCACGGACGCACACCCCCAATGTGCGGATCGTCGCTGCCACCAACCGGGATCTGCTCGAACGGGTACACGCCGGAGCCATGCGGCACGATTTTTACTACCGGATCCACGTCATCCCCATCCACCTGCCGCCCTTACGCGAACGCAAAGCCGACATCCCTCTGCTTGTCGAGCACTTCTTAAAGGCCTATCCGAGCAACAAGCGTTTCCGGCACATGGACAGCGAAATGCTCCATGCCTTCATGCTGTACGACTGGCCGGGCAACGTGCGTGAACTCCAGAACGTGCTCTACCAGTACCTCAGCCTTGGCAGTGCCCACGTTGGCCCAACCCGCATCGGTATCCCCACAGGCCAGACCTCTGACCCCGCGCCAGACAGCGATCTGCCGCTCCCCGAAGCCGTGGCCCGCTACGAAAAAGCCTATCTGCTGAACGCCCTCCGAAAAAACAACTGGCGCCGTGGCCCCACCGCAGAGTGCCTTGGCGTAGACCGCCGCACCCTCTTTCGCAAAATGAAAGACTTTAATCTGGAAAAAGAAGACGAGAGCCAGGCTTGAGGAAGTGCCAGGTTTGAGGAAGTGCGTGGACAGACAGCGCTTTCTCAAGCCGCGTACCTTTGAGAACGGCCTTCGCAAGGGTGGTCTGCAAAAAGGAAAACGTCTACCTCTTTGGAGTAGGACGCAAGCGCGGTGCGTGTCCCTGTTCTGTCCCATTGCGCCCCACCCCTCTTCCCTGCTCTGCGCCGAAAAGACAATCAACGCGCTCCTGCCTTCAGAAAGACGTTCCTAACACCCTCATGTTATGAACGATACCAGAGATGGGACAGACCTGTCCCAAAATAATCCTCGCACCCGCCTTTTTTGGGACAAGATGATCCCATTTAGAGCGCTCTGTCGGCTTGCCCCAGTGGCAAGCGTCGCGTTTCCTCAAGAAAGCGTCGCAGCGCAAACTTTTTTTGCAAGCCTCTGAAGACGGGGCACACAGGTTCATTCCCCTCTGCTATCAAGTGATTCTCTTCCCAAGCACCGCGCACCCGGTCGCACAAACGTCTGTGGGGCGCCCTGCTTTATGCCTTCTGGTATCATATTTGCTTTAGAGCAGGCGTGGAACCGAGGGTCATGCCTTTTACAAGGGCAGGCCGGAGCCGCGTGTTCGCTCTGAAAAAAAGACAAAGGAGCCACCAGTGCCCAACCAGGAATCACGCATCAAGATCCAGGTGAACAATCTCACAAAACAGTTCGGGGACTTGACCGTCCTTGACGACATCAACTTCAACATCAAACAAGGCGAGCTCGTCGCTATTGTCGGCCCTACGGGTTGCGGCAAGACCACCTTTTTGAACACCCTGTCAAAGCTCATGCCCGCCACCAAAGGCCAGATTCTCATTGACGGAGAAGAAGCCAACCCCAAGAAACACAACATTTCGTATGTGTTTCAAGAGCCTACCTGTCTGCCTTGGCGCACAGTGGCTGAAAACGTGGCGTATGGGATGGAAGTCAAGGGCGTCGGCAAAAAAGAACGCGAAACCCGCGCTGCCGAAATCATGGAACTGGTCGGCCTGTCTTCTTGCGCCGATCTCTACCCCAATCAGGTTTCGGCAAGCATGATGCAGCGCATCGCGGTTTCCCGCGCCTTTGCGGTGAATCCCGACTTGTTGCTCATGGACGAACCCTACGGTCAGCTCGATGTCAAGTTGCGCTACTACCTTGAAGATGAACTGGTGAACATCTGGAAAAAACTCGGCAGTACGGTTCTCTTTGTCACCCACAACATTGAAGAAGCGGTGTATGTGGCGCAACGGATTCTCGTACTCACCAACAAGCCCACCAAGATCAAGGCGGAAATCCTTGTTGACCTGCCCCGCCCCCGCAATCTCATTGATCCCAAATTTGTAGAACTGCGCAAGCAGGTCACGGAATTGATCCGCTGGTGGTAAACCGGTTGGACGAGGAAGACGTGCCTTTTTGTGCGGACAGGCACTGACTTTCATTCACCAACGCAGCACTGACATGAGGATGTGACCTATGGCCTATAAAGAAGTATCGGTTAAGCAGCCACTGCTTTTGACCATCCTTCCGTATGTGAGCATACTGTCCTTTTTCCTTTTTTGGGAAATGGTCGTGCGGTCGGGATTCATTCCAGAAACCCTGCTCGCCTCACCCACGCAAGTTTTTTACGCTTTCATAGACAAACTTTCTAATCCCAACCCCGACGGTGCGGTCATGGCCGTACACGCATGGACAAGTATTCAGGAAGCCTTCATCGGCTATGTGCTGTCCCTGCTCGTTGGTATCCCGCTTGGACTGGCTATGGGCTGGTTCAACGTGGTTGAAGGCCTGTTCCGGCCTATCTTTGAACTCATCCGCCCCATTCCTCCCATCGCGTGGATCCCGCTGACCGTCTTCTGGTTCGGCATCGGTCTTGGGGGCAAGGTCTTCATCATCTGGATCGCGGGTATTGTGCCTTGCGTCATCAACTCCTATGTCGGCGTTCAGATGACCAACCCCGTTCTCATCCAGATGGCTCGTACCTACGGCGCCAACGACTGGCAAATCTTCAAACAACTGTGCATTCCGTCTGCCTTGCCGATGGTTTTTGGTGCGCTTCAGCTCGCGCTTGCGTACTGCTGGACAAACCTTGTGGGCGCAGAACTCCTCGCCGCAGACTCCGGTCTTGGCTACCTCATCACGATGGGCGGACGTCTTGCCAGACCTGACATCGTTGTGCTTGGTATGATTTGCGTGGGTCTGTCCGGGGCTGTTATCGGCTTCATCATCGATCAGGTTGAAAAGAAATTGCTGGCTGGCATCAGGAGGTAATGAGGAATGACGAGCTCCATCGCCAACGAAACCGTGGATCACGCCAAAAACCGTGAACCCTTCAGCTTCATAAAGCTGATAACCAATACCTATTTTCTCAACGCCGTGTCCATCATTCTGTTCTTCTCGCTGTGGGACTATGTGGCTGCGGAAAAGATCTTCCGCGACTCGCTGGCTCGTCCCATTGAAGTTGCAGATCAGCTCTACAGACTGACATACATGAAGTTTGCTGGCACCAACCTGTGGGGACACATCTGGGCAAGTACCCAGCGCGTGCTCATAGGCTTCATCGCCGCAAGTGTTGTGGCTGTGCCGCTTGGCCTGTTCATGGCGCTGAACAAATACGCAAACGCCGTCGTCAAGCCGCTGTTTGACCTGTTCAAGCCCATGCCACCTATCGCGTGGGTATCCATCGCCATCTTGTGGTTTGGCATTGGCGAACCTTCCAAGATTTTCATCATCATCATCGGTACGTTTGTTCCTTGCTTGCTCAACGCCTACAACGGTGTGCGGCTGGTTGACCCGGATCTGTATGATGTCATCCGTGTGCTTGGCGGCAACCGCAAGGACGAAGTCCTTCATGTCTGCTTCCCGGCTTCTTTCCCCGCCGTGTTTGCCGGACTTCAGATCTCCTTAAGCTCCGCATGGACATGCGTGCTGGCAGCAGAACTGATGAACTCCCGCGACGGCATGGGCTTTCTCATCAAGCGTGGCATGGACACCCACCAGCCAGCCCTTGTGCTTGGCGGGATGCTCCTCATCGCCGCAGCCGCCTACGCAACCTCCTTTTGCGTGACCATGCTCGAACGGCGGCTGTGCCCATGGCAGCGGAGTCTTGAAAATCTGTAAGTCGATGGTTGCGTTTTACACAAGACGTTTCACCAGAAAAAGGCAGTCTGCTCACCCCGAACAGGCTCCGGGAAAGGAAAGCATATGACGACGACCTGCGCCTGCGACCCAAAGCTCAAAATCCGCTGTGAAGACATCAGCAAGACCTTTATCCAGAAAGGAAATCAGGAAGTCCCTGTCATCCGGGACATCACGCTTGATGTGTACGAAAACGAGTTCCTCGTGGTGCTCGGCCCCGGACAGTGCGGCAAGTCCACACTGCTCAAGATCATCGCGGGACTGGAAATTCCCGATACCGGCTTTGTCACCCTTGACGGAAAGCCCGTCACCGGCCCCGGCCCCGACCGTGGACTGGTCTTTCAGGGCTACATGCTCTTTGCGTGGAAAACAGTCCGCGACAACGTGGAACTGGGATTGAAGCTGCGCAATGTGCCCTCGCGGGAACAGCGCGAAATCGCAGATTATTACATTGATATGGTGGGGCTTAAAGGCTTTGAAAACCACTACCCGCACCAGTTGTCCGGGGGCATGAAACAGCGCGTTGGCATTGCCCGCGCCTACGCCAACTCCCCTTCAGTCATGCTGCTCGACGAACCCTTCGGTCAGCTTGACGCTCAGACCCGTATGTTTATGCAAAAAGAAACCGCACGGATCTGGGAACAGGAAAAGCGTACTGTTATCTTTGTCACCAACAACATCGACGAAGCCCTGTTCCTTGGCGACCGCATCGTGCTGATGGAAGGCAAACTGCCCGGACAGATCAAGACGGAATACCTGATCGACCTGCCCCGTCCGCGTGAGCACACCAGCATGGAACTCTTGAAGCTGCGTTCGATCATCACCGACAACACCACACTCATTCTGTAACATGGATACAACCACTGTCAGCCTGCTTTTCGGAAGTCTCGGAGTGGGACTGTTCTGGTGGGGAGCCAAACGCCTTGCCCGACGCTGTTCGGGCAAGGCAAGCCCCTCTGCCCCAGAGACGCTGCCCGCGCAAGAAAGCTCTCCTGACGGGGATGCGCCATGGGAAAAGACCTCGCGCATCTATCGCAAGATTCTGTACCTGCGGCTGGCGGGGTTTGCGCTTTGTCTGCTTGCAGCGGGCAGTCTTTTTCTCAAGGCTGGAACCTTTGTGGCTGTTGTTCTTGCTAGCGTGGGGCTGTATATGCAGTATCTGGCCTATCACGCACGCACACAGCATGTCTTTGCTGTCAAAAAGGCTGTTGAAAGTCAGTTTCTGGCAACGCTGCAAAAGCCACAGAGCCAGAACTGCAATGACCAATGAGCGAAAACACTTCTGTAACAGTGTGGTCTAAAAACACTTGCAGACTTGTGTTGTTTCGTGTATACTTACACTAAGGGATTCGGTATTCACCGACTCTCTCACTCAACATGGAGGAACAGATATGCGCTTCTCTAAACTGCTCAGTGCTTTTGTCGCCGTCATGCTCTGCCTCTCGCTTGCGGGCATGGCATCCGCCGCGGATCTTAAAAAAATCCGTACAGGCTGGATGGATGAACATGAAACTTTCCTCATGTGGTACGCTAAAGAAAAAGGCTGGGACAAGGACGCCGGACTTGATGTCGAAATCCTTTATTTTGACTCCGGTATGGCTATCCTCAATTCCCTCCCCGCTGGTGAATGGGTGTTCGCCGGTCTTGGCGGCGTCCCGGCTATGATGGGCAACCTGCGCTATGACACCTATGTCATCGGCAACGGTAACGACGAATCCCTGACCAACGCCGTGCTCGTGCGTCCTGACAGCCCCATCGCCAAGGTCAAAGGCTGGAACAAAGACTATCCTGAAGTGCTTGGTAGCCCTGAAACCGTGAAAGGCAAAACCTTTCTCTGCACCACCGTGTCTTCTGCGCACTACGCCCTCAGCTCCTGGCTCAAGGTGCTTGGGCTGACCGACTCTGACGTTATCATCAAGAACATGGATCAGGCGCAGGCTCTCGGCGCGTATGACAACAAGATCGGCGACGGCGTTGCTTTGTGGGCACCCCACCTGTACAAGGGTCAGGACAAGGGCTGGAAGGTCGCAGCCAACCTGAACATGTGCAAAAAGGGTAACCCCATCGTGCTTATCGCTGACAAGAAGTTTGCTGACGCTAACCCTGAAATCACTGCCAAATTCCTTGGCGTGTATCTGCGCGCTGTCAACATGCTCCAGAACGAACCCCTGGAAAAGCTCGTCCCCGAATACCAGCGCTTCTTCCTCGAATGGGCTGGCAAGAACTACTCCAAGGAACTGGCTCTGATGGATCTTCAGACGCACCCCGTGTTCAACCTCGAACAGCAGCTCAAGATGTTTGACGCTTCCAAGGGCGTGAGCGAAGCTCAGACTTGGCAGGCTGAAATCGCGAAGTTCTTTGAAGGCGTTGGCCGCATCAATAAGGATGAAGCCAAGAAGGTCGGAAGCGGCGCATACGCTACCGATAAGTTCCTGAAGCTCGTCAAGACCCCTATCGCCAGCTACAAATAAGCTGACCACCGGGAACTGACCAAAGTCTGACGCATCACGAAGGGCGGGAAGTTTGCGGACTTCTCGCCCTTTATAACAGCAAAGGGGCGTTGCCCTTAGCGAGCAGGGGCGTTGCCCCTGTGACCCCAGCAAGGGCGCTGCCCTTGCATCCTGCAAGGGGCGAGCCGCCCCTTGACCCGGCGTGCTAGAAGCGTTGTCTTCTTTTGCCAAAAGTTGACGCAACCGATGTAGATGTTTATTTCTTTCCTTTCCAGACCCCCATGCTCCGGCAGGGACAAACACATTCATTCAGACAGGAGAAACAGGTATGCGCCTCAAAAAATGGATCAGAAGCCTTGCCGTCGTCGCGCTGTGCTTTGCCCTCTCGGGCATGGCTTTTGCCGCCGATCTGCAAAAAATCCGCACGGCATGGCTGGACGGACAAGAAACCTTCCCCATCTGGTACGCCAAAGAAAAAGGTTGGGATAAAGAAGTAGGTCTCGATCTTGAAATGCTCTACTTC
>JAVVPW010000017.1:0-22143 GCA_036655575.1 Bilophila sp. | reverse complement strand
CCGTGTTTCAACGCATCATTTTGGGGAAAAACGTCGCGTTGCTCTCGATATCCGTAAGGCTCGTTACACTCGCCTACGGCTATGCCCCTGCGGGGCACCCTTCGGGTCGGGTTTCCCCCAAAATCCACGCCGCGTTGCGGCGGCTGCCACTTTCGTGTCAGCAGAGCATTTTTAAAATAAAAATGCTCAGGTCATATGAAAAAGGACATGCGGATGAAATCCGGGATTCTTCTTGCTGCGTTTGGCTCCGGCAGCAATCAGGGCGAATCTGCCTTGCGGCGGTTTGAAGCGCAGGTGCGGGAGCGTTTCCCTGCGGTTGCGGTGCGCTGGGCGTTCACGTCCGGGCTGATGCGTGAGCGCCTTGCCATGGTGCGCAAAAAATCCGATTCCGTGCAGAAGGCGTTGGATAAAATGGCTTTTGAACGCTTTACACATGTGGGGGTGCAGCCTCTACACGTCATTTCTGGTCTGGAATACAGCGATATTCTTGCTGATGCAGAACTGTTGCGCCAACGCACTGTTTTTGCCGCGCTGGCTGTTGGTGCGCCTCTTTTGACAGACGCCACACCTTGCCCGCACCCTTCTTCCATAGAGCGGGTTGCCGAGGCCATGTTGCGCGCACTTCCGGCAACGCGGTGCCCTGACGAGGCTGTGCTGTTCATGGGGCACGGCACGCGCCACCCTGCCGAGCGGCTGTACGAGTCCTTGTCTTGTGCTGTGCAGGCGCGTGATCCGTTGGTCTTTATGGGGACGCTCAACGGCACCCTCCGGCTGGAGCACATCCTCCCGCATCTTCGTACAGCAGGCGTCAAACGAGCGTGGTTGATGCCTTTTCTCGCGCTTGTCGGTCGGCATACGCTAGAAGACATGGCGGGACAAGCGGAACGCTCGTGGCTGTCAAGGCTGCAAGCCGAAGGCATCTGCTGTACGCCTGTCCTTAGGGGTATGATCGAACATCAGGCCTTCAGCGCGATCTGGCTTGACCACCTCGCCGCGAGTATGCAGGCATGGAACACCCACAGACAAACATCTTGAAAAGGGAACCTTTTTTGAGAAGGTTCCCTTGTTGTCTTTGCGCTCTTACGCCCGTGCGGTCTTAGCGATGAAGGCGTCAAACTCGTGTTGCAGGCTCAACATAAGCTCCTGAACAGAAATGATCTTGTCCACGCGGGGGACGTTGGCACCGCAGAAGGCAAAGCCCCGTTCGAGGTTGCCTTTCATGGCATTGATGAGCGCGGCGGCGATGCAATAGGGGGTTTTTTCCTGTTCGCAGGTGCTGACGCAGTGGAAAATGCACTTGAAGGGCTTTTTGCCGCCTTCACGCATGGATTCGATGAAATTGTTGACAAGGGCGCGACCGGGCATCCCCACCGGGCTTTTGATGATGGTCACGTCTTCTTCTCGCGCCGCGATGTAGGCTTCTTTGAAACGGTCATCCGCGTCGCATTCATAGGTCGCCACAAAGCGCGTCCCCATCTGTACCCCGGCAGCGCCAAGATCCATGAAACGCTTGATGTCTTCGCCTGTGTAGACGCCTCCGGCAGCGATGACCGGAACAGCGTGACCGACTTTGTCTTCCATCGGCTTGACGGCTTCAACCACTTGCGGAACAAGGATTTCCAGTGCGTAGTTGGGATCAGTCAGGTGTTCTGGCGCAAAACCAAGATGCCCGCCAGCTCTGGGGCCTTCCACCACAAAGGCGTCGGGCGTGTAGCCGGTGCGGGAAAACCATTTTTTGGCGATGAGCGTTGCGGCGCGCCCGGAGGACACAATGGGCACCAGCTTGGTCTTGAAGGCTTCTTTGTTGCGTTCGCAGGTTTCGTTAAAGATTTTGGGCAGATCCATAGGGAGTCCTGCGCCAGAAAAAATAACATCAGCCTTGGCTTCAATAGACGTGCGCACCATTTCGGCAAACGTGGTCAGGGCGACCATGATGTTGACCCCGATGATGCCTTGCGTCGCGGCGCGGGCTTTTTCGATTTCGTGGCGCAGGGCGCGCAGATTGGCCTCAATGGGGTTTTGTACCACATCCGGCTCTTTCATGCCGATCATGGCACCGGCAATCACCCCGATGCCACCTTCATTGGCAACAGCAGAAGCCAGTCTGGCAAGAGAGATACCAACACCCATGCCCCCTTGAACGATGGGCATTTTTGCGGTGAGTTCGCCTATGTGCAAAGCAGGAAACGACATGAAAGCCTCCTGGAGGTCATTGATATGATAAGAATGTCCGCTCAAAACGGCGGGTAACAAACCCTCCGTCGGTTTGTGCGGACGGCAAAAGTCATGGTTGCTGCGGCATTATACACAGGTTTTGCCAAGAACACCAGCGACAATGCGCACCTTCTCTGGGGCGAAAGACTGGGCAGAGTTCCATGTGCAGCAAAATAAAACCTATGAGATTCGGGACAAAGTGCGAAAGCACCCGCTCCCGCGTTTCGTCGTCCGTCGATTCTCCGAACAACGGGTACTCTTTCCCGTCCTCACCAAGCCCCACAAAGGCGGCATCGCGGACAGCATTGCCCGTAGCTTGTTCATACAAATAACAATAGTACAGAAGTTGTACCGTGGGAACCCTCTGGGACACCTCTGGGAGCAGATCTGTTGCAGGATCACTGTCCTTGAGGCGCTCGATGAGGTCTTTTGAGCCTAGCGCCTCCCAGAAAGCCACGTCATCCCAGAGATCAGAACGCAGGCGCTTCAAGCGTCCGGTCTTGTAGTCCAAAATCACGGCACCTGCGGCGTTGTCGCTCGCAGACGCACGCCAGTCAACGCGATCGAGCAAGCCCGTCAGATGCCGCGTCCGTCCGCACACCTCGATGTCTGTGGTGTATTCTTCTTCAAGCGAAAGGATGCGGGTGTCGGCTGGCTGATTGCGCAGATACGTTGTCAGACGTTCTGGGCCGGACACGGTGAGCATGGTAGCGCTTTCTGGTGGCAGGGCGGTGGCAAGCCCGGATTGCGTCAGCGCGTCCGTGAACAGGGTGCGTAAGGTGGTTTCATCCGCCGGGGAGGGCGCTGTCTGATTGATAAAGGGGGTGTAGAAGTCGCGCAGCACCTCGTGCAACAGTTTGCCAACGGCTGCGGGATCATCGTTTTCAAGCACTTCATCCGCCGGAGCAATCCCGCACAGACGTTCAAAATAATACCGCAGAGGGCAGGTCAGATAGGCATCCAGTCGGGTTGCGGACAGCGGTTTTTTGAGCGAAGCCTCGATTTGTGCTTGCATGATCGGCGTCTTGGGCACACTGCGGCGGGTGCGCACGGGGGGGCGCATGTCAAGGGCGGCGGTGCGCAACGGCTCTTGTCCGGGCTTTAAGCGAGAGCCGCGCCGTTGCTCCTCGCGCCAGATGAGTTCTTCAACCAGCCGACTGCGCTGTTTTTTGCCATCAAACAGACCGGAGGTTTCCACCCCTTCTTGCCAGTAGAGCCATATTTCGTCAGCACCTGCCAGCAAGCGGTGGAAGGTGTAGGCGGCGAGTTGTTCCCGGTGGCGGGTGTCTGGCAGACCAAGCAGGGTGCGCAGGCTGTCTGGCAAGAGCGGACTGCGGATCGGTGCGCCGGGGAGTCGGTCATCGGTGACATCCATCAGAAAGACACGAGAGAAGCGCAGGAGCCGTGTTTCCAGCATCCCCAGCACTTGCAGACCAGTGAGCGGATCAGCTTCAAACGGCACTCGTTCAGCGCGTACCAGCTCAAGCAGCATGACTTGCAACAGACCCCACGGCAGAGCTGTGTCTGCCATGCCGTTGTTTTTCAGACCCGGTATCACGCGCTGCATGAGGCGGTACAGGCATTCGGCATCAATGGGGAACCGCGCCCAGATGTTGGCGCTTTTCTCTGTCTTGTCCGTTCCCTCGCGTTCGCCTCCGCTCCCGTAGAGCAGGAGTGTTTCACACAGACCCGCCAGCGCGTCTGCCAGTCCTGCCAGTGTCTTGACACCCGCCCATGCGTCCACGGTATCGTGCAGTATCCGGTTGAGCAGCGTGCCGAGTGTAGCCAGCGTTTCCTCTGCATCCTCTGCATTCTCTGCATTCGGCATTGTCTTGCGAAAAGCGCTTACGGGTTGTGCCGCCAGTGTTTCTTGCAAGACTTTTTGAGCCAGAAGATGGGGATCAACGTAACGGTCGCCCGTGCGTAAGTGGCGTTCCATCAGTTGCAAGGTGTCCCGCAAAGGAAGGCCGTCAGCTTCGAGCAGACGCAGATACGGATGGCGTACCAGATCTGCCAGCGCCCGCCAGTGTGTGGTGCCGTCAACACGGCGCTGGTGGCGTACTTTGAGGATGGTTTCAAGCAGGCGGAACAGCAACGAGCGTTCCAGTGGATAGCCCAGCGAGATGTTGCAGTCTTTGCGGGGCAGGTGGTGCAAGACAGGGAGCAACGCGCCGCTGTGTGCGAGTGCCACGGCGATGTCCTGTTGTCCAGAAGGTGTTTCAGCAACGTCTTCAGACGGTGTGAGCGTCAGCAGATCGCAGCGCAGGGCTTCAAGTTGCGAGTGCAGATCGTACCCTGCAAAATAATGGATTTTGGGTTTGCGGCCTGCGGGAGGGCACACAAGTTCTGCACGCGCACCCCATGTTGTTATCCAGCGCGCCTGATCTTCGCACGCCCAGTGCGCCTGTGCTCCTTCCTGATCGGCAAGGGCTGGGTCAACATGGAGCCAGAACTGTGCGCCGCAGTTCCAGAGGTGGCGAAAGATGGCGTCTTCTGTATCCGTTGGTGTGCCGTATCCCGCGACGAGAAGTGCCCGCCCGGCGAGGAAATCCGGCAAGCCTGCTCTGGAAGGATCGTTTTGCGCCTGTTTCAGGTATTCCGCAACAGAAAAGGCATCGAAACCCGGTGTGGTCAAGCCGTTTTGGCGCAATGCCACGCGGTAGCTTTTGAAGATTTTACCAAGTGAACCGAGGAGTGCCGCGCCAAAGGGTGCGACTTCGCCCTCGGTATACGCGAGGTCATCGGGGGTCAGGCCTTGGGTAAAGCATTCTTCCATGAGATTGGCAAGCAGGACACCCCAAGGGAAAAAGCGCGCTTCGTCAGTATGAGCGAGTTGCTGGCAAAGCTCAGTCTCTGGTTCTGCTAGTTTGCGTACACACGCCGAGAGCAAAGCCACCTGATCGAGTCGCCCTGCTTCTTGAAGGGGCATGGCGTCTTGTTCCTGTCGGAAGGCTGCCACGAGTTCGCGCACGGTGAATATCCGTGGCAACAGGCATGGACGCGCCAACTCTGGATCACGGCGAAAGCGCTCTGTCAGATACCGGCGCGGGCGGTCATGCATAAAGACCACCACCGCGTTGCCGGGTTGCCCCTCAGTCGCTTCTAGTATCCCGGTTTTTAAAGCATCCAGAAAATCTACGTCCCACGGGACAATCCGAAAAGGTGTCATACAACAAGCTCTCATGTAGGCAAGCAAGGGCGCTGGCAGGGCGCTGCCCTGCACCCGGCAGGGCGCTGCCCTTGCATCCCGGCAGGGCGCTGCCCTGCACCTGCAAGGGGGCAAGCGCCCCCTTGACCCGGCGTGTTTTGGGGGCGTTACGATTGATGGCGTTGTGTTACTTTTCACGTCCTTGCAGGACGGTTTCAAAGTATTCGATGGTGCGGCGAAGGCCTTCCCGCAGCAAGACTTGGGGTTCCCAGCCGAGGGCTTGCGCTTTGGAAATATCAGGCCGCCGCTGGCGGGGATCGTCGCACGGCAACGGTTCGTAGACGATTGTTGACGTGCTTCCAGTCAGATCAAGAATGATTTCAGCGAGTTCTCGAATGGTAAATTCCGCAGGATTGCCCATATTCATAGGGCCAACAACCTCAAGTGGGGCTGCCATAAAAAGATCGAGCAGACGGATAAAATCGTCGATATAGCAAAAAGAGCGGGTCTGCTCTCCGTCACCGTACAGCGTGATCGGTTTGTTCTGCAACGCCTGCATGATGAAATTGGACACCACACGCCCATCGTTGGGATGCATTCGAGGGCCGTAGGTGTTGAACAGCCGCCCAACCTTGATGTTCAGATGGTGTTGCAAGCGATACGCAAAGAACAACGCTTCCGCACAACGCTTGCCTTCATCATAACACGAACGCGGCCCAATAGGATTGACATGTCCCCAATAGTCTTCTGTCTGCGGATGGACTTCTGGATCACCGTACACTTCTGACGTTGAAGCCTGAAAGATGTGTGCGCCTGTGCGCTTGGCAAGTCCAAGAAGATTGATGGCACCGTGTACACTTGTCTTGATGGTCTGAACTGGATCACGCTGGTAATGCACTGGAGATGCAGGACACGCAAGATTGTAGATCTCATCCACTTCAACATACAAGGGCAACGCCACATCATGCCGCATCAGCTCAAAACGTGGATTGCCGATCAGATGTTCAACATTGACCCGGCTTCCCGTAAAGAAATTATCAACGCACAAGACTTCATGACCTTGCTCCAGAAGATGTTCACAAAGGTGTGAACCGACAAAACCAGAACCCCCAGCTATCAGAGTGCGTTTACGCAAATGCATCAGGCTCTCGCTGTTCATGCTTTTCCCCCGCTGTTACGGTGGGGTGTCATGCCCATCGAGTGCTCTGTTTCCTCTACAACCCTGTCTAGAGGTGACAAAATCCCAAGCGCTGTGCGCAACTGTCTGTCCGCACGATCCCGCGCCGCCACAAGTTCCTCTGTTGACAGGTGATCTGTATACACATAGGCCTTGTAATCGTCCCGCGACTTGCCCTTGAAAAAATTGGAATCGTCAAGATAATTCACGGACTTGTTGTACAGTTTGTCCCCTGTTTCAGGTGCCGTATAGATCCAGAGATCCGCTTTTTCCGGGTGCCGCACAGCCGCGTCGTGGTACTCGGTGCCGGGGTAGACGGTGACGATGGTCATGTCGAAATCGTCAGGCTGAATCTCTTGCACCCAGTCCACGGTTTCCTGAATTGTTTCAAGGGATTCGCCGGGATGCCCCACACACATCAGGGCTTTGAGCTTCAGGCCATTGCGTTTGGCAATGGTCGCGCACCGAGTGTTGTCCGTGCGCGTTGCGGTCTTGTTCATGTTGGTCAGCATCCGTGGTGAGCCAGACTCAAATCCGGGCAGTAACCAGCGAAAACCCGCCTTGTACATGCCTTCCGCCTGCCTGTCGGTCAAAAGTTCCGCCTTGACAAAGCCCCGAAACTTGAAGTCTACCCCCAGCCGAACCTGCAAGGCATGGAGCTTGTCAAGCAGTGTTTCAAAGCCGGGATTCACATTCAGCTCGTCATCATAGAACATGAATCCCTTGTAGCCATACGTTGTGTGCAGGTGTTCTATCTCTGTGATAACGCTGTCTACCTTTCTGGTACGGATGCCGCGCATCATGGCACTGTGTCGTCCACCACAAAAACGACACGCAAAAGGACAACCGCGCTGTGCTACAAGGCTGGTAGCGGGTTCTCCGTCGATGGTATAGTGGTAGCTGTGCATGTCTACAAGGTGACGCGCTGGGAAGGGGAAGCTGTCCAGTGCCTCAGGGTGGATGAACAGGGGCGATGTCCGCTTGTTGGCGTCCACAAGCTGCGCTTTGCCAGTGCTAGTGACTGGCAAGGCCAGCGCCTCATGAATAGCCATCTCACCGTCACCGGAAATAAGCACGTCAAAGGCGTCGTACAGCGCCTCCATAGCCTGCTCGGCTCGACCCTGTGGGGCGCGTTTCCATGCGGTGTGGATGAGTGTGGCGTGCGAGCCGCCAAGGATCAGACGACACCCCGGACGAATCCGCCGCAATTCACGAGCCAGACGAAACACTTCAGGCATTTGCGGTGTAGTGGCGGAAATCCCGTACCAGAGTGTTTCCGGGTGCTGCGCTACAAAAAGCCCCAGATCCTGAAACATATCAGGCACCCCAGACAAGTCGAGCACCGCTACCGGAACCTTGGCCTGCTCTAGCGAAGACGCGACAGACAACGCGCCGATGTTGATAAACGCCCGTTCATCAATAAGAAAGCGCGAAGGCGGAATAATGATACACACAGAAGTCGTCATACAATCACCTTTGTTGAGGAAGGCCTCTTCCGATGCCGCCTTTTTCTTCAATACGGATGCACATCGGACAAAAAGTCGATGAGGCGACCGTTGTGTTCGATGAGGAGCTGGCGAAAGGCGATCCCGCTGGTGCGTATTTCAAGCAGAATATCGCGGGCACGCCACTGCGCAGGGATGATGATGACATCAGGCGGTGTCGTGCGCAAGGTATCGCGGAAAAGGATCTTTTGCCCCATTCCGGGGACATAGGAGTTGATTTTTTCCTTGTCCGAGTCCACAACCAGCGCAAAGTCGGACGCAGAACACCTGTAGCGATTGATAAACGCCGCCGCCTTGCCCACGCCACCCCAGATGGCGACAACTTCCCCCAAAGCCACGCGCCTTGCAAGCTCTGAAAGCTGCGCCCGGATGGTGCCAAGAGAAGCCGCAGTCTTTTCACGATAGACAGAAGCCGTGCGCAACACCGCTTGCATGTCTGCGGAGACATCAAAAAGGACAAAGGCATACACAACTTCCGACTGATAGCTGTGCCCAAGCTCGATGATGGTTCCGCCGGATTCGCGGAGCATCGTTGCAAACGAATCCGACGTAAACTGCGAACGGTGTTCGTAATAAAAATCGGTCGTCCGTCCGGTTTCCAGAACACGGTCAACGCAGGGCACTTCAAAATACGCCCGAATGGGCTTGCCATACAGCGTTGCCGTGACAGCAATGTGTTGCAAAAATTCCAGCGGGTTGTCGAGATGCTCAAGGACATGCCGCGCAAGCACCATGTCAGGATGCAGCTTCGGAATGTGTTGCTCTGGCAAGAAAAGATCCGCCAGCAATTCCATGCCCGGTTCCGAACAGACCGCACCATGCGGGTCAAAACCGATACAGCGGGCTGTGCTTCCACCCGGAGCACAGGCTTTCAGACCTTGTAAAAAACTCCCATCCCCATGCCCTATTTCCACAAAGGTGGGGTTCTTTGGCACCAGCGTAAACAATTTTTCCTGCAATTCCCGGATGATGCCACTCCAGACCTTGCCCCGATTGAACATGAGGTTTGGTTTTTCGGTATACGGAACATTGCGGTAGTCAAAATCGGGGTTGTATATATGCCCACAGCCAAGACAGCGCACAAACGAGCAAGCGTAGCGCAAGGCGTTGCGGGCTTCTTCGCTCGTTGCGGGCCAGGCCTGCGTGACAAGCGGCTGGGGTTCACTGTCGAAAAACGGGGTTGCCACATGAAAGCCACAAGCAGGGCAACGCCCCGACACAAGCTGTTGCGGTTCTGACATCAATATTCCTTTTTTTCCTGTACCCATGTCTGCCACATCCCCCGAAAGGCCTGTTCCAGCCCCTGTGCGAAAAGTTGTCCGTCGCCAAGCGGGGAACGCAAGAAGCGCTCCCGCAGGCTCTGATGCAACGCTGCCAGCGCCGGAATATCCGAGGCCAACGTGACGGCCTTAGCAACATACTCATCATCGTTTGCAGCGATCCACTCAGGCATGTCCATGGCGTGCATCAGACTTTCCCCAAGGCGCGAAAGCGCGTGGAAGCCCTGCCGTGTCAGCACAGGAACCCCCATCCACAAGGATTCTGCGGTCGTACACCCCCCCACATACGGGAAGGGGTCAAGCGCGATGTCGAGCTTGTTGTAGGTGGCGAGCAACTCCAGACGCGGAGACGGGCCTTCAAGGATCAGGCGATCCCCGGTCACACCGTAGCGCGCAAAACGTTCGCGGGTGTTGGCAACGTACACGTCGTCTGTGTACACCCCGGCCTTGAGCATCAGACGCGAATCAGGCACTGCGGCGAGAATGCGGCTCCAGACCTCAATGACCTTGTCGATGATCTTGTTGGGGTTGTTGAAGGTGCCAAAGGTGACGTAGCCGTTTCGCTGTGCGGGAAGCTCGTTGACAACAGGCACAGCGGGTTCAGGCGCCTTGAAGCTGAAGTACCCACTCGGCAGATAGCACGGCGTTTCAGACAAAAACGCGCCTTCTTCCGGGGGCACCATGTTGCGATCGCACAGGAAATAGTCAATTGTCCGCAGACCTGTGGTACTGGCGATCCCAAACCAGGTGGCTTGCACCGGAGCCGGACGCATGGCAAACATCGGCAAACGGTGGTACCCCGAATGCCCGGACAGGTCGATCAGGATGTCGATCTTGTCCTCCACGATTTTTTCGTACAAATCGTGATCGTCAAGGTCAAACACGTCGCGCCACTGGTGCTTGCAGGCCTTGAGGCGCAAGGTCAGATCGTCTTCGCCACGCTGGGTCTGGTACAGATAATAGGTGTTGCGGCTTGTCGTGAGCGCGGGGAGCACCCCTTCCATAAAGTAGCCGATGGGGTGGTTGTGCAAGTCGCCGGACACAAAACCGATGCGCAAGGGGCGGTCTGGATCACGATCCTCAACCGTGCAGACGGGTTCGAGCTTGTTCCCGTCGTCGTCTTCCGGCGCGACCAGCGTTCCGTAGGTACAGGCGGCTTCAAGCAAGGCCTGTGGGGTTTCGCGGCACAGATAGTTTTTGGTGAACAGCAGGTTAGAAAGCATGTGCGCGTTGGTGGGTTCAAGATCAAAGGCGCGCTCTTGCCAGTCAAGCCCTTCTTCAAGGCGTCCCAGATCCGAAAGCAGTCCCCCTTTCAGACCGATAGCACCGACAGAATCCGGTTGCCGACCGAGCACCTTTTCCACGATGTCCAGCGCTTCCAGACGGTTTTCCTTTGCCATGCGGTAGCCGCTGACAAGGGTCAGGAGCAGAGCGTCGTTGTGGGGGTCAAGTTCCCGCGCTTTCTTGAGCAGTTCAAGCGCTTCCGGGGTGCGCTGAAACCCGATGAGCACCTGCGCGAGGTTTCCCATGGCGGGCGCGTTGTCCGGGCGCAGTTCCAGTGCCCGCTTGAAATGCGCGTACGCCTTGCCGGGGCGGTGCAAGGCGGCGTAAAGCACGTTGCCCAGATTGAAATGGACATCCGCCATGTCCCAGTCGAGTTCAAGGGCGCGCTCGTAGGCTTTTTCCGCTTCACGCGGGATGCCCATATCGACCAGCAAGGAGCCGTAGTTGCTCCACAAAGCAGGTTGGTTTGCGTCAAGATCAAGACCCGCTCTGGCGATCTTGACAGCTTCCACGAGCTTGCCTTTCTTCAGATACAGACCACACAGATTGGCGTACAGCGGCACAAAATGCGGATCAGCGTCTTTCGCCCGTGCAAAGGCGTCCGCTGCTTCGTCGTCGCGTTCGAGCGCCATGAGGGTGTTGCCAAGGTCGTTCCACGCCGGGGCGAGGGTGGGATTGAGCGACAGAGCCTGCGTGTAGCGCGATTCTGCCTTGCGGTAGTGCTTCTGATCCGCTGACAGCAGACCTGCGGAGTTCCAGTAGCCGGCGTTGGTTGGCGCGAGTGCCAGCGCCTTGCGAATGGCGGCCTCGGCCTTGAAAAACTCGCGTTCTCGGCGGTGGATGTGGGAAAGGATGTGGTAGATTTCTGGAATGCGGGTGGTTGCCGTCAAAAAGGTGGTACACTGCGCTTTGCAGGTTTCCCAATCGCCGGCATGGTAGCTTGAAAGCGCCGCATTGAGCAGATCCCGCAACTGCTCAGACGTCAGAATCTTCTTTTTCAACGCCTTCTTGCGCAAGGTCTTCTGTGAAGGACTGCGCGCTGGCTCGGTGTCGTCGCTCTCGTCAGGCGCGGTGGCTTCCAGCGTTGTTGCAAGCGCTGTGCTTGCGGCTGTTTCCAGAGCCGCAGGCACGGCAAGCACGGGGACGTCTTCAGCAAACGTGTCCTGCGCCGAGACGGCCAAAGCCTCCGCAGAGGCTGTGGCGACTGCGGCGGCTTTGGTGGTGGCGAGTTTCTTTTGGGCGTCCAGCAACCACTCCCCCACTTCATTGAGGGGGTAGAGTTCCATGCTGCGGTTCCATTTGGCAACGGCAAGGCGAAGCTGCCCGGCTCCTGCAAGCGCTGTCCCCCAATCCGCCAGCCACGAGGCCATCAACTGGTCACGGACGCGGTTGACCCGTTTCTTTTCGAGTTTTTTGGTGGTGCAACTGAAGATTCGGGCGGCCTCGGCGTAGTTTTTTTGCCGCAACCGCACCAGTCCTAAGGTGTGTTCCACAGGAAGATCTTCAGGATCAAGCGCAAGATAGGCGACAAGGATGCGTTCGGCTTCGACAAGCAGATTGTTCTGCATGGCGATAGAGGCCAATTTAAGAATCATAGAAGACGAGGATTCAGAAGAGGGAGCGTCCTGAGCAGTCAAGGGGAACCTCGCTGGATAAACGATTGTCGCCCGGCAGCGTAAAGTACCAAAGAGCCTAAGCTGATTCAAAATAGACGTCAATAACGGGTGCGGCGGAAGCGCGTTGTTGCAAAGCCCTATTGTGCCTTCAGCACGGCTCGCGCCTTGGCGGTGTCCTTACGGATCTGCGCTACGAGCATGTCAGGGCCAGTGAACGATATTTCTCCCCGCAGGCGTTCGACAAAGGCAACATCCAATTGCTTGCCGTACAGATCCTGATCGAAATCGAGAAGATGCGTTTCAATCGTCAGTGCGCCGGGGCCAAAGGTCGGGTTGTGTCCGATATTGGTCACCGCAGGAAAGGTGTTGGCCGAACAGGAGGCGGACGAAAGCACCGCAGGCAGACCCGTACCCTGCCCTTCAGACGGTGTCGCCAACGTCACATAAACGCCGGGTTTGGGCAACATGATGGGCGAGGGCGCGAGATTGGCGGTGGGGAAACCGAGCAGGCGTCCCCCGCGATTTTGTCCGTGGATGACTTCACCCCGCACGGAGTACGGACGCCCCAAAAGCGCGCTGGCTTCCCAGACCTGCCCCAGCCGCAACAATTCGCGGATGCGGGTGGAGCTGACAACGTCCTCGTGGACGCTCAAGGCCGGGAGCTGATCGACCTGAAAGCCTTCGTGTTCCCCCAATCTGGCGAGAACCTCCGGGGTGCCCGCACGTCCCTTGCCCAGCGAGAAGTCATAGCCAAGGAACAACTGCCGCATGTTGAGGCCATCAAGCAGAATCCGCCGGACAAAAAGATCGGGCGGCATGGCAGCCAGTTCACGGGTGAAGGTCAGCAACACGACCAGCGCCATGCCCGCAGCGTCGAGCAGAGCCAGACGTTCGCGTGTCGTGGTGAGCCTTGGCGGCGCGTGTGGCGTGAGCACCTCAAGCGGGTGCGGGTCAAACGTGACCGCCACCGGCAACGTACCCCCCGCAATCGCGTGGGTACGGGTCAGTTCGAGCAACGCCTGATGTCCAAGGTGAACACCGTCAAAATTTCCGATGGTAACAGACGTTCCACAGCGAATATCGAGCGGCAGGGGTTGGTCAAAGGAATCCGGGGTACGGGTTACAATCATGAGTTATTTTTTTCCCGTAGCCTGAAGCGCCATGTTGATGGCCTCGGAAAAAAGTTCTGGGGACAGCGCACCGCGCACAACAAGGTTGTTGACCAGAAAATAGGGGGTGCCCTGGACGCCAAGTTTGGCGGCTTCAGCCATGTCCGCAGTCACCATCTCACGCACGGCTTTCGATTTCACATCGGTGGCAAGGCGTCTGGTGTCAAGGCCGATGTCCTTAGCCGCTTTGATGAGTGCGCTTTCGCCGTCTTTCAGGAGTTCAGCGCGGCGCGAGAACAGCATGTCGTAATACTGCCACGATTTATCGTTGCCTTGTAGTCCCGCCGCAGCGTGGTATTCCGCCGCAAGCCGCGCCACACCTTCGCCTTCGAGCGGGAAGTGTTTGAAGACATACTTGATCTTGCCGTTGTAGTCACTGAGGAGTTTTTGCACCGTAACCGCACCTTGCTGGCAGTACGGGCAGGTAAAATCCGAAAAAGCCACGATCGTGACCGCCGCATCCGTCGCACCCCGCAGAGGACGCCCTTTGAGTTCAACGGCTTTCGACTGGTTCAGTTCGCTCTTCCACTGGGTGAGCAGAGCCTTTCTGCGGCGCTGATTCGAGCCTTCCTGCGCGATGTCGAGCACAGATTCGCTGTTGCTGCGCAAGATCTCCAGAAGGAGATCTGGGTCTTTGCGCAACGCTTCACGGAGCATGTTGTTGAATGTTTCCGCTGAAATAGTCGCTGGTGCCGGTGCTGCGGACGCCCATTTGTCAGAGAGGAACAACAGGTAAGCGGTCAGCGTAAGCCACAGAACAAGAAAAGCCCACAATATTTTACGTTGCATCAGAGAGATCCTTTTACCAAAAGAGTAACCCCCACTCTACCGACAGACCCGCCTTGTGGCAAGTGGGGGAAAAGGGGGGGAAAAGGGAGGAGAGTCCTCCCCTTCTGTTTGCCGTATGTTTCTACTCTTTCCACCCGCCGCCAAGGACTTTGTAGAGGGTGATGATGTTGGCTTCGCGTCCGGTGCGGACAGTGACGAAGTTGAGTTGCGAACTGTAGAGGAAGCGTTGCGAATCAAGCACAGACAGGTAGCTGTCCACACCACGGTTGTAGCGCTCCTGCGAGAGGCGGTAGGTTTCAGACGCCGCATGGGTGAGCGACTGTTGCGCTTCCATCTGCCTTGTGAGGGACAGACGCAAGATGAGCGCGTCCGACACTTCACGGAAGGCCATCTGAATCGACTTCTCGTAGGTGGCAACAGCAATGGCCTTGTCTGTTTCAGAAACCCGCAACGTGGCGATGTTGCGCCCACCTTCAAAGAGCGGCAAGCTCACCTGCGGTAAGAAGCTCCACGCGCCAGTCGCGCTGTCAAACAGACCAGACAGGCCGTCGCTTGCAGAACCGAGCGTCGCGCCGATGGTGACACGCGGGAAGAAGTTCGCCCGCGCCGCACCGATGTTGGCGTTGGCAGCCTTCAGCAGGTGCTCGGCTTGCAGGATGTCAGGGCGCTGCAACAGCACGAGTGACGGCAAGGCCACCGGGATGTCCTGCCACGCCGGAAGCTCACTCAAGCTCTTGAGCGGCAACATGTCCGGCGAAACGGTCGTTCCTGCAAGGAGCGAGAGCGCCACCATGTCTTGCGCCACCTGACTTGTGTACTTGGCGATGTCCACTCTGGCGGTGTCCACGCTGGTTTGCGCCTGCCACAAATCGAGTTCGGACGACACCCCGACATCAAACCGCTTCTTGATCATGTTGTAGGTTGCCCGCTGACTCGCCAGCGTTTCAGTGGCGATCCCAAGGCGTTCCCGATCCGCCACCAGCGCAAGGTACGCGCCAGCGATGTTCGATACCAGACTGATTTGCGCGCTCTTCAGCGCCTGTTCTGTCCCAAGATATTCTTCAAGCGCCTTGTCCTTGAGACTCTGGATACGTCCGAAAAAGTCCAGCTCGTACCCGCTCATGGCAAGACCTGCGGTGGCCTGCCGGCTTACCGTCCGTTCGCCTGTCTGCGAAAGCGCGGCAGGCGTTCCTTTGTTGACAGATTCACCCGTGGCGTTCACGCCGGGCAGCAGATCCGCCCGCTGAATCTGATACATGCCCCGTGCCCGTTCGATGTTCAGCGCAGAAACACGCAGATCCCGGTTGTTGGCAAGAGCCAGTTCGATGATCCGTTGCAGATTGGGGTCTGTAAAGAACGTCCGCCACCCGGTGTCTGCAATGGACAAGGTTGTGGGCGGGGCGAGGGTATCACCCGGCATGGTGTTGTCAGGCCAGCTCGGACTGATCGGCGCTTCAGGGCGCACATAGGTGGGCGCCATGGTACAGCCGGTGAGAACGAGAACGACCAGTGAGCTGCATACAACAGACAGAGAAGAACGCAACGCGCTCATGGGCGCACCTCTGAAGTGACTACAGGTTCTGTATGCTTACGGCGACTCTTGCGCTTCTTTCTCCACTGTACAGAGAAGATGCGGGTGACGACGACAAAAAACACAGGGATATAGAAGATGCCAAGGGTTGTAGCGACAAAGGTACCCCCCATGACCCCGGTGCCGATGGCGTTCTGACCGCCCGCCCCTGCTCCGGTGCTGATGGCAAGGGGCAAAATCCCCAGCAGAAACGCCAGCGATGTCATCAAAATAGGTCGCAGCCGCATCCGGGAGGCTTCTATGGTGGCTTCGACCAGCTCAACACCGCTGTCGTGCAGATCTTTGGCAAATTCCACGATCAGAATGGCGTTTTTCGCCGACAGTCCAATGGTTGCGAGCAAACCCACCTGAAAGTAGACGTCGTTTGAGAGCATCCGCAGGTTGGCAGCAAGGAGCGCACCAAGCACCCCAAGCGGCACCACCAGCACCACCGCAAACGGCACAGACCAGCTTTCGTACAACGCCGCCAGACACAAGAACACCACCAGAATGGAGAGCGCAAACAGCGCCGGTGCCTGCGAACCAGACAGGCGCTCCTGATACGACATGCCTGTCCATTCGTACCCGATGCCCTGCGGGAGCTTGCCAGCCATGCTTTCCATTTCAAGCATGGCCTCACCAGAACTCTTGCCGGGCGCGGGCATCCCAAGGATTTCTACAGACGGAACCCCGTTGTAGCGTTCCAGACGGGCGGGAGCGTACGACCAATGCGCTGAGGCAAAAGACGCAAACGGCACCATCTCGCCCTTGGTGTTGCGGAAGAACCATTTTTCCATGTCTTCCGGCACCATACGAAACGGCGCGTCGCCCTGCACATACACCTTCTTGACGCGCCCCTTATCGAGGAAGTCGTCAGCGTAGGCACTGCCCCAGACGGTTCCGAGCGCGGTGTTGATGTCACCAAGCGAGAGGTCGAGCGCGCCAGCCTTTTCACGGTCGATGTCGATGCGCAACTGGGGCTGGTCTTCCTGCCCGTTGGGACGCACGGCAACCACGCTCTTGTTCTGCGCTGCCATCCCAAGGAGCTGGTTGCGCGCTTGAATGAGCGCCCCGTGCCCCAGTCCGGCCTTGTCCTGCAACTGGAAGTCAAAGCCTGTGGCGTTGCCAAGTTCCATGATCGCGGGTGGCGCAAAGGCAAAGACCTGCGCGTTGCGGATCTGCGAGAATTTGCGCATGGCACGAGCCGCTACGGCTGGCACCTTGAGTTCCTTATCTTCACGCAGATTCCAGTCACGCAAACGCACAAAGGCCATGGCCGCGTTCTGTCCTCGTCCGGCAAAACTGAAGCCGACAACGCCCATCATGCTTTCCACAGCGGCTTTTTCTTCAACCAGAAAGTAGTGTTCGATCTGTTCAAGCACTTTCACGGTTTCGGCTTGCGTAGCGCCTGTGGGGAGCTGCACCTGCGTGAACAAAATCCCCTGATCCTCGTCCGGCAAGAAACTTGTGGGCAGAGCCTTGTACATGAAGACCAGCGCACCGACCAGCAACACATACACGATCATGCAACGCCCTGTCCGCCGCAACAGTCCTGAAACTTTCGACTGGTAGCCGAGCGTTGCGCTGTCAAACTTGCGGTTGAACCAGCCAAAAAAGCCCTGTTGGGAATGCACATGATCGCTCCCCATGGGCTTTAAGATGGTCGCGCACAACGCTGGCGTCAGCACAATGGCGACAACCACGGACAAAATCATGGCAGAAACAATGGTCACGGAGAACTGACGGTAAATGACCCCCACCGAGCCGCCGAAAAAGGCCATCGGCACAAACACGGCGGACAGCACCATGGCGATGCCCACCAGCGCGCCTGTGATCTGATCCATGGACTTGCGGGTGGCTTCCTTGGGTGCGAGCTTGTCCTCGCTCATCACCCGCTCCACGTTTTCGACAACCACGATGGCGTCGTCTACCAGCAGACCGATGGCAAGCACCACCGCAAACAACGTCAAGGTGTTGATAGAATACCCAAACGCCGCCAGCACCCCAAACGTACCGAGCAGCACGACCGGAACCGCGATGGTCGGGATGAGCGTTGCCCGAAAGTTCTGGAGAAACAGGTACATGACCAGAAACACCAGCACCACGGCCTCAAACAGCGTCTTGACCACTTCGTGGATAGAAATTTTCACAAACGGGGTGGTGTCGAACGGCTCCACCACCTTCAGCCCTTGCGGAAAGAATTTTTCCATTTCCTTCAGGTACGAAGAGGTCGCGTTGGCAACATCGAGCGCGTTGGCGCCGATGCCGAGCTTGACGGCGATCCCGGTCGCGGGCTTGCCGTTGTAGCGCGCAAAGGCTTCGTAGCTTTCGCTCCCCATTTCCACCCGAGCCACGTCGCGCACCCGGATGGTGGAACCATCGCTGTTGGTGCGCAAAATGACGCTCTCAAATTCCGTGGTGGTCTGCAAACGCTCCTGAACCGAGATGCTCAGGTTGATTTGCTGACCGGGAATGGACGGCGCCGCGCCGATCTGTCCGGCAGACACCTGCGCGTTTTGTGCCTTGATGGCGTTGATGACATCGCTCGGCATGAGCTTGTAGTTTTGCAGCTTGTTCGGATCAAGCCAGATCCGCATACTGTACTGACTGCCGAACAGCGAGACTTCCCCGATGCCCGGAATACGACCGATCTGGTCTTGCAGGTTCGCCGCCACATAGTCGGCGATGTCGGCATCGTCCATGCTGCCGTCTTCAGACACAAAGGCGTATACTTTGAGGAAGTTGGTACTGCGCTTGGCAACGGAAATCCCCTGCCGTTGCACTTCTTGCGGCAAGAGCGGCATGGCAAGCTGGAGCTTGTTTTGCACCTGCACCTGCGCGATGTCCGGGTCAGCGTCCGCGCTAAAGGTCAGGGTTATTTCGGCCTGCCCGGAGGAGTCACTGGCAGAGGACATATACAACAGATAGTCGATGCCGTTCATCTTCTGTTCGATGACCTGCGTGACGGTATCTTGCAAGGTCTGTGCGGACGCGCCGGGATAGGAAGCCCGGATGCCGATGGTCGGCGGCGCGATGGGCGGGTACTGCGAAACCGGCAGGGTCATCACCGAAATCACCCCTGCCAGCATGATGATGATAGCGACCACCCAGGCAAAGACCGGGCGATCAATGAAAAAACGAGCCATAAAATCTCCTGAAACCGTTTACACAAACGGTATAAGTACGCTATTTCGCAGCTTTTTTCGGATCAACAGGCGTAGCGGGAGCGGTGGGCAGTTCCGTAGCCCGCACCAGTGCGCCGGGACGGATCTTCTGCAAGCCTTCAACAACAACACGCTCGCCAGCCTTCAGGCCGTCAAGCACAACCCATGCGTCTCCAAAGGTACGTCCGACCTTGATGGGGCGCAGTTCAATCTTGTTTTCAGCGTTCACCACATAGGTGGTGGCGTTGCCCTTAGCGTCGCGCACCAGCGCCCGCTGGGACAGCAAAATAGCGTTATCGTCCACGCCTTCATTCAAGACAGCGCGCACATACATGCCGGGCAAGAGTTCCTGACGCGGATTCGGGAACAGGGCGCGCAAGGTCACAACGCCGGTGCTCTGATCCACACTCACATCCGTAAACTGCAACGAACCCTGTTCTGCATACTTCGAGCCGTCTTCAAGGCGGAGCACCACTGTCGCGTGCGCGTCATCCGAGCGCTGCAACTGCCCGCTCTCAAGACTGCGCCGCAAACGCATGACTTCGGTGCTCGACTGGGTGACGTCCACATAGATGGGGTTGAGCTGTTGCACTGTGGCAAGGGAGGTGGCCTGATTCTCGGTCACCAGCGCCCCCGGCGTCACGGTAGAGCGTCCGATACGCCCGGAAATGGGCGAGGTGACCCTGGTATAGTCCAGCCGGATGCGGGCGTTTTCCACGGCAGCGCGGTTCACGCCAACGTCAGCCTGCGCCTGCTTGTAGGCCGCTTCCGCGTCCTCATATTCCTGCTTGCTCACCGCGCTGATGTGGACAAGGTCTTTGAAGCGTTCCATCTTGAGGCGTGCAGGCGCGACATTGGCTTCCGCCCGCGCAAGGGTTGCCTTGGCGCTGTCATGATTGGCCTTATAGGTCGCTCTGTCGATCTGGTAGAGCGTCTCCCCAGCCTTCACATCCGCGCCTTCTTCAAACAGACGTTTTTGGATAATCCCGCTGACTTGCGGACGAACTTCTGCGATCTGAAACGGCGAAGTGCGCCCCGCAAGTTCTGTTGTGTACAGTACCTGCCGCGGCGTGATCACTTCCACCCCGACTTCTACAGCAGGTGGAGCGGGCGGAACACTCGCGCCCTTCTGGTCGCAGCCGACCAGTGTAAGACACCCGATCAAAGTTCCCATAACGACGGTTGCACCCGCACGAAACGTCAGGCGCGCATTGTTCCACAACATAGTTCCTCACTAACGATAGTCTGGAGTCCCAGAAAGTTGCAACAAAACAGTTTGCCAAATAAAGCTATTTGACAACTTTGATTTGGATAGAGTACACTCTACCCGTTCGGAATTTATACTTCCCGCAAGGAGTGCTGTCAAGATGTCAAAACCCCAAGTCCGCAAATACTGTTCCCCGCTCCGAGAGTACAAAGCCAACCTGACCCGCAGCAATATAGCCGATGCCGCAGAGAGGCTCCTCATCTCTAGCGGCTATGCCGGAATGACGGTTGAAGCGATAGCAAAAGAAGCGGGTGTCTCCACGCAGACGGTGTACGCGGTCTTTGGTTCAAAACGGGGCATCATGGCGGAGTTATTGGACAGAGTGATTTATATTGATCACTTTCACGAATTGCACGAGCGTTCGATCAATTCCAAAGACACGCAAGAAGCCTTGCGTTATACGGTGTCGCTCATCCGGCAGGTCTATGAATCAGAAGGTGCGGTCTACGCACTGTTGCGCGGCGCAGGGGTGCTTGACCCGGAACTGGCGCGCATTGAAAGCGCCCGTGAAGCGTTGCGGCGGGAATTGCAAAAGCACCATGTGGAGTGTCTGCTGACAGGAAGACAACTCAAGGCAGGGCTGACCATGGCGTCAGCGCAAGATATTTTCTGGTGTCTCACCAGCCGGGATGTGTATAGAATGATGGTACAAGAACGCGGCTGGACAAGCACCGCCTACGAAAACTGGATGCTTGCCCTCCTCGCCGGCGCCTTGCTGGAGGGGACGGTGTGACGCAGAAGCAAAAACCCTCAGCGGCTGCTCTACTCCATAAACGGATGCACGATAAACAGCAGACCGATGAGGGCGATGAGGACACTCAGGATGCGGCGAAACAGCGCTTCGCCAGAATGCGGTTCGCGCATATCGCAAGAAGTCGCGGATTTGTCGTGGGTGTGGTGTCCTTGTAAGACTTTGCGCGCCAGCGCGGCAGAACACCCGACCACAATCATCGGCAGACAGTGCCCCAGTCCAAAACAGGCAGAAAGCCCCACACAGTAGAGCACGCCCCCGGGCAACGCCACCACCAGCAACGGCACCAGAAAGCCGACAGTACAGCCACCAGCCAGCAAACCATACCCGAACCCCAAGGCAAAAATCCCTGACGACAGCGTCAGCCCCAGTCGAGTGCGGAGTGTCTCAAGCACATGCCCCGCGTGGGAACAACTGTGCCCTTGCCCCATATCCCAGCCAAACCAGAGGAGCAACACCCCCACCGGAATCGTCCAGAAATGCCCGCCAAGTTCAAGCCCGTGTCCCAACAAGGCGATACAAAAGCCAAACAACGGCACCGTCAAAAAAACACCGAACGTAAACAGCATGGCCTGACGCACAGGATGGGAACGTGAAGGGGACGCTGGGGAGGCCAGAGAAAACGGGCCACACCCTGCCGCGTGACTCCCAAGCACAGGGATAATGCCAAGATGACAAGGACTGAGCAACGCACTCCCCAGTCCCCACAGCAAAGCTCCAACAAAGGCCAGCCAACCATCCGCTCCACGCAAAAACAGCGCAGGTTCAAACGAAAACATATCCAGCATGACAGACTCCCGAAGACAGTCCGCCGTTTTTACGCCTCATCATCACCAACTGCAAGCCGTTGCCAGAACCTGTTCGCAGCACCACCCAGCCGGCAAAAAGGTGCGTATCCCACGGGGAGATCCGACACATTCCCTCTTTCAGTTTTAAAGAAAAAGCGCTATGGTGTTTTTCCATTACCTCTTTCACAAGAAGAAGTCCTAGCTCCAACACACTGAATTTATTGTTTTTGTATGTATAAATCTGCTTTTTGCAGGCATGTACTCTTTTCATCACTGAGGAGCCTTCTATGTCCCTTTTGTTACAAAAACACGCCTCCATGCCTCTGGCTCTCGACAACCGCGCCGAACCAGAATTGTACCGCGATGTCTTCCCGTACACGCAGATCAGTCGCATCGAATTTGACGATACGTTTCTGGTGCC
>JAVVPW010000016.1:0-22586 GCA_036655575.1 Bilophila sp. | reverse complement strand
TTTCCAGTGCGTCGTGTACAGGCATCCGCTTGCGGTACGGACGTGGGCTGACCATAGCGCAGAAGGAATTGAGCACAGCCAGCATCCGCGCATGGATACTGATTTCCGTACCCTGAAGTTTGCGAGGATAGCCGGAGCCGTCCATACGTTCAGACATCTCATAAACCGCCTCTGGAACAGGCAAACCAAAGTCGATGTCTTGCAAGACATTGTAGGCATAGCCCGGTGCGCGCATGAGTTCGGCCTGCTCTTCTTGGGTCAACTGCTCTGTCTTTGACAACAACGCCCGTGGCACAAACAGCTTGCCAAGCTGTGACAGACTGGCAGCGGTGCGCACGGTATTGCAATCCATTTCACTCAATTGCAGAGATTTCCCCACCAGATCCGCAAGTCCCACCATCATGAGCGAATGCCCCGGAAGGTGCGGTGCCATGCTCTCCACAGCCCGAACCAGCGCGGCAATGGTGCTGGCTTGCTGCTGGCGACGCAATTCACTGTTGCGCCGAAACGCCGTGATGTCCTGAAAAATTGCCACGGCACCACTGGCTTTGTCCACCCTGTCGTTGTCCTTGAACGGAAACAACGTCACCCGAAAAAGACGTTCACCCGGTGTCAAACCTGTTGGCGCAGAGGATGTGCCTGTACAATCAACCGTACAACCGGTGTCTCGCAACGCCAGCTCCAGAGAACTGTTTTCTCCACACGCCACAACAATTCGGATACCCTCAAGCAATTGACTTCCAGCCGTTGTGTCAAACAACGAGAAGAGCAGCACCCCTTCCAGTTCGCTCTCATCGCGCTTGACAATACGAGAAAACGCCCGGTTGCAGACTTGCACCTTCCCCGTTGTATCCGCCATCAGCAAACCAACATCAAGCGAAACATTCACACTGTCCAGCAACTGCTTTTGCCGTTGAATCACCCGGTACAGACTCTCAAAATGTCGGGCAATGGTACGTTGTTCTCGTCCTGCCGCCATCCACCACAAGAGTGAAAACAACAGCACCACCCCCACACTGACCAGCGCCCCCATGCCATAAATCATCCACGCTTGCGACTGGAGACGTGCGTCCACTTCACTGGCTGGCACTTCCAGAATGATTTCCCAGTTCAACCCCGGAATGCGATCCCCCAGCGAATAAACAAGCGCATCCCCTGTGAGCGCAAGACGACGCCCAAACGCGAGCTTGCCTGTCGCACCAAGCGGCACACGAGCCGGATCAACCGCAAGAAGTTTCGTGGACTGCACCTGCAATTCTTCAAGACTCTCCCCACGCTTCTGGAGCAAGCGCGGGTGCGCCGCACTTCCCTGCCGTGTGTCACGCGCCAGAAACTGCGCGATCTGCCCCGTGACAGGCATACTCAAAAGCAACGCGGCAACAGGTGCGCCGTTCTTGTCTTGTTCAAGCACCGCCTGAAGCGGATCAGCATAATCAAGCATCAAACCAGACTGCGAAACCCGCACAGGCCCGAACGTCAGCTTGTCGTCCGTAATGGCACGTTCTGCGGTTTCACGCTGATCTTTGTCCACCGGCGAAGGCCGCGTCAGAGCAGAAAGCAGCGTCTGACCCTCAACATTGACGATGCGTGCGTCCGACAAGCCGTTGAAATTCATGAAGTCGAGTAAGAGATTGCGCATGAGTGGCACTTGCTCGGCAAGAGCGGCTGCACCTTCGTCAAGATTCTTTGCAGCAGGATTCACGTCAACATCGTTGATCGCACTTCCTTCAGCACCAAGCGCGGCGACATCCGAAGCAAACAGACGGTAGAGTTCTGAAGAACTGACACGCTTGGCCTGCGTGTTCAGCGCGTCTTTCCACAGTCCAATCGCCTCCGTTGTTCCTGAAACCCAGTTGGCAAGAGCTTCTTCCTGCGTGGTGAGCAGATCTTTTTTTGCGTTGGCGTACTGAAGCCTGCACACAAGGAACGCCGTGCTAAAAATACAGAGAATCAAACAACAGGCAATGAACAGAACAGGCGTTCTCCGCATTCCGGTACACCAAGGTGTAACAGGGCTTTTCGTCATGAGACTTTCTCCATTGGGGCTATCGAGACTTTAGAGTATTTTGCTTTTGAAACACAAAGACCCTTACTTGCGTGGTCGGACATGAGCCCAGCGAGACTTTTCGTTGACAGAAAACTGAGGATCATAGTTCTTGTAGCGCGAATGCGAAAGCACGTTGTTGCTAAGGTTATCAAGCACATAAGCGTCATTGTTGAGGTAGACCACAAGCACGGCGTGCGCGATGTTGCGGATGGTTTCTTTGAGCACCACAATCCGCATGGTGTCAACGTCCACCCCAAGTGCGCGCAACGTGAAATACTTGGCAATGGAATAATCCTCGCAATCACCTGAATTCTTACGAAATTGCTCTGGAATAGCCCAGTAGTCCGCCTTGCCGTAGACATCTCTGTCCTCGCGGTACGGCCATTTGTTCCAGAACAGATTCACAGCCTTCAGTTGTTCAAGAGGGGACAATGTTTCTGTTTTGCTCTTGAAGTCTTCCCATGTGGTCGAGGCGTTGAGCTTGCTACCCGGAATGAAGATAGAATGTCCCTCATTGCGTTGCAACACACCAAGCCACGCGGGAAGGCTCTTTAAAGGCCCCCGAAATTCCATGGTACCGAAAAGCCGGATTTTGACGGGTGCGCCGTCCGCAGCCAGAGCCAGATCGCACAGCCCCCCACATCCAAGCAGCACGCACAGCAAGAGTCGCCCCCAGAGGGACAACCAGACTTGCGTCCAACGCAACAAGATGTCCTGCCTGCTGTACACAGTGTTTCCTTATGGACGTATTCTTGAACATGACAACAGGGTGTGTCGTATCGACAGCGTTGCGCTCTTTGCTGTAACCGGGTACGATTTTGCCCGATTCCCTGCAAGACAGCAAGACAAAGAAACGTCACCCATCGCACAAGGAGACACCCCATGATACAGTATTACATCACCGCAAAGCTCACCGCAAAACCCGACAAAGTAGAAGCGCTCCTCGCAGCGATTCTTGCCAATATCCCGCGTGTCCGAGCAGAACAAGGCTGCCTGCGGTACGATCTGCACAGTATGCGAGACGACGGCACCACCTTTCTGTTTTATGAGATCTGGGCGAACAAGGCCGCTTTCAGTGCGCACGGCGAGGCGCCGCACATGCTCACCTACCGTGAAGAAGTCAAAGCGTTCCTTGCCAAACCCACCGAAGTGACGATCTGGCAGGACATTGACACGATGTAACACCAGTGGCAACGCCGGACGCTTGTTTTTTATGCCCGGCGTTGCTATGCCTTACAAAGACGATCACTGCCAACCGAAAGGCCTCATGCGAACCGTGAAACCTACCACCCTGAACGCTCTCGCCGTACCCCTTTGTGCTGGACGGCTGGAGTACGCAAGAAGGCGTTTTTGTACGCTGTTGCTCTGCCTGTTTGTGTTTCTGAGCTGTTGCGCTGTTTCACAGGCCGCCTCTACCCCTGTTGCCTATGAAAAGGCACGGGCAGATATGGACAGGCTCTACAAAGATACCAAAAGGAACCGCTGGAGGGCGCCGTGGCAGGAACTCGCCGCTGACTTCATGGCGGTCTACAATACCGAAAAAACATGGAACAACCGCCCTGCGGCGCTGTACCGTTCTGCACTGGCACAAGAGGAGCTGGCACGGCGTTCTTCTTTGCGCAAGGATGCCAAGCTGGCTGACGAGCGTTATCTTTTGCTGGTAAAGCGCCACCCATCGAGTGTGCTTGCAGACGACGCGCTGTTCAGAGCCGCTCAACTTCAAGAAGACATCTTCGGTGCTACCGCTGAGGCACAAGAACGTCTGCAACGTCTTCGATCCACCTATCCTTCTGGTGATATGGCACAAAAAGCCACCAGCTATGCGGCAACACTCCGTTCGCAAGAGACCCGTTCTGCTGCTGACGACGCAAAACCATCCAGATCCAAAAAGCCCGTTGCCACCGTCAGCAAGTCGGACAAAGCTGCTTCTGGCAAATCTGCTTCTGACGCACCGAAATCTCGCAAGTCTCGAAAGGCCGAACAAGCCGCGATGCGTCCGTATCCTCCGGTGCGAACGGTACTCATCGACGCTGGGCACGGAGGGAGAGACCCCGGCACACGGCACAACGGCGTTGTCGAACGCACGGTCACGCTTGATCTGGCAAAGCGCGTAGGGGCGATTCTTGCGGCACATGGGCTTACGGTACGCTACACCCGTTTTTCCAATGTGGGACTGTCACTAGACGAACGGACAGACAAGGTACACACCCAGAAGGCAGACATCTTTCTTTCCATTCATATCAACGCACACACTGTAACCTCTATCCACGGGTTCGAGACGTATTATCTTGATATTGCGCGCACATCCGAGGCTTCCCGACTGGCGGCTGTGGAAAACGCGCTTGCCGGGCGCTCGTCTAAAAGGATGCCTGCGGCGCGTCTGCTTGGGATGCAGAATCGAGAATCCCGACGTCTTGCCCGCGCTGTACACAAAAACACCCTCCTTGCGGTGCAGAAAAAAGGCTACCCTATCCGAGACGGCGGTATCAAGACAGCACCCTTTCAGGTACTGCGCAAGGCTGGCGTCCCCGGTATCCTCATCGAAGCTGGCTACTGCACACACCTCAAAGAGGCGCGCCAACTCGCTACCTCCGCCTACCGCGCCGCCCTCGCCCGCGGTATCGCAAACGGGTTTCTTGAATACATGAAGAGGTGAAAGGCAGAATCGGGGGAAGGGGAGAAGGCAACTTTCTGGAGAAAGTTTCCTCCTCCCCTTCCCCCCTACCCCCATCCTCTTCTCCTTCAAAGACTTTCATTCGCGCGCAGAGGTTTGTCTTTGGGCGAAGAACTCGACGCAAGAAAAGTATCTGGCTGAATACAAAATCAATTTTTACGAAAGCCGTCTGCTGAATACAAAATCAGTTTTTGACGTGATGCCAAGCGGAGCGGACGGTGTTTTTCATGAGCATGGCGATGGTCATAGGGCCGACACCACCGGGTACGGGCGTGATTTTCCCGGCGACTTTGGAGGCTTCAGCAAAAGCAACATCCCCAGACAGAATGGGTTTGCCCGATTTTTCATTGAACCCCACCCGGTTGACGCCAACATCAATGACGGTTGCGCCGGGCTTGATCCATTCCGCCTTGACAAGTCCCGGAACGCCTGCTGCGACAATGAGAATATCCGCACGTTTGCAGTGTGCTGCGAGATCCTGCGTTTTCGTGTGTGCCAGCGTGACGGTTGCGTTCGCGCCGGGGGCTTTTTGCCCAAGCATCACAGAAAGAGGCTTCCCCACGATGTTGGAACGCCCCACAATCAGCACTTCCGCCCCGCTCGTCGCAACGCCTGCACGCACGAGCAGTTCCTGAATCCCCGCCGGAGTGCAGGGCAAAAACCGCACAGCGTCTCCACCAAGAACCAGCCGCCCCAGATTCACAGGATGAAAGCCGTCCACGTCCTTGTCTGGATCAATGGCGTACAGCACGTTGGTTTCATTGATGTGTTTGGGGAGGGGCAACTGCACCAGAATCCCGTGGATTGCGGGATCGCGGTTGTACATTGCGATGCGTTCAAGCAACGCGGCCTCGCTGATGTCTTCAGGCTGATTGTCCTGAATCTCGTGAAAGCCCAGATCCAGTGCGGTCTTGACTTTCAACGTCACATAACTGACCGAAGCCGGATTTTCACCCACCAGAATGGTCACAAGACCCGGTACAATGCCGTGTTTCTCCTTCAGCTCTCGCACTTCCAGACGCAATTCCTCCAGAATCGCCGTCCGTATCGCCGTTCCGCTGATGATCTCCGCCATACATGTCTCCTGTTAGATGTATGCTTCAAGCCCGCACAATGGCTCTTACTCGTCCCGAATGGTATGTTGCTCGACTTCATCGCGGTACAGTTTGTAGGTGAGAGAGTCCGCAAGGGCTTGCCAACTGGCTTCTATAATGTCGTGCGAAACGCCTACAGTCACCCATGTGCTGTCAGCGTCCCCGGATTCGATGAGGACGCGCACAACAGAAGCTGTGCCGCCGGAACCATCGTTCGCAGAAAGCACACGCACCTTGAAGTCCAGCAGGCGCATTTCCTTGAGCCTTGGGTAAAACGGCAGAAGCGCCTTGCGGATCGCCGTATCAAGCGCGTTGACAGGGCCTTTGCCCGTAGCAGCGGTATGCTCAATGACGCCCTCCACATCCACCATCACCGTGGTTTCCACCATCGGGGTCTCATTGTCGGCAGACCGTAGCGCACTGACATGGTAGCGGTGCAACCGGAAAAATTCCCGCACACCGCGCCTGGCGAGTTTGCGCAAAAGCAGCAATTCCACGCTGGCTTCAGCCGAAGCGTAGTCATAGCCCAGACTGGTCTTCTTCTTGAGTTCGTTGAACAGCCCCTTGACCACAGGTTCGTCCTTATCCAGATGAAACCCGAAGCGCCGTGCCAGCGACACAATGTTGCTGCGCCCGCCAAGCTCCGTGATGAGGACACGTTGCCCGTTGCCAACATGTTCTGGCGTCATATGCTCATACAGCGAGGCACTGCGGTTGATGGCGCTGACATGCACCCCACCCTTGTGCGCAAAGGCTGAGTTCCCGACAAACGGTTGACGATTGAACGGGGACATGTTCGCCACTTCAGAAACATAGGCTGAAACAGCAGAAAGCTGACGTAAACGCTCTTCCGCTGGTTCCGGCAAACACAAAAGACCGCACTTCAACTGGAGTGTGGGGATGATAGAACACAGATTGGCGTTGCCACACCGCTCACCCACACCGTTGACAGTGCCCTGCACCTGCACCGCACCCGCTTGCACCGCTGCCAGTGAATTGGCAACCGCAAGCTCGCAGTCGTTGTGTACATGAACACCAAGGAACGCTTCTGGAAGGGCTTCCTGCACCGCTCTTACAATGCTGTACACTTCATGTGGCAAGGTACCACCGTTGGTGTCACAAAGCACAAGCACCTTACTCCCCGCTTCCCATGCCGTTTGCAAGGCAGAAAGCGCATACGCCGCGTTGTACTTGTAGCCATCAAAAAAATGTTCCGCATCAAAAAAAACTTCAGACAAGGACTGATGCAAAAACGCAATGGAATCACGAATGATTTCAAGGTTGCGCTCAGGTGCAAGCCGCAGAGCTTCTTTGGCGTGCCGCTCGCAGGATTTGCCGAAGATCGTCCCTGTTGCAGCGCCAGAGGCGATCAGCGCGTTGAGGTTCGGGTCTTTTGCCGCTGTAAAATCAGGGTGGTGCGTGCTCCCAAAGGCCGCAATGCGCGAGTGCTTCAGGTGATAGTTGGCTATCTCCTTGAAAAAACCCACATCCACGGGATTGGAACCGGGCCAGCCGCCTTCAATGTAGTCGATGCCAAAGGTGTCAAGCCGCAGCGCGATCTTGATTTTATCGGGTATGGACAGATTGACATCTTCGGACTGGCACCCGTCACGAAGAGTCGTATCATACATCGCTATTCTCTGCGGTTCAGTCACAACGCGAACTCCTGTAAAAAAAGCCTTCAGCCGTTTAGGGTACCTTCAGCATCCCGTACAGTTGCCACCGCAAGCGACAGGGTAATCACCGTTGAAGCAGGCCAGACAATACTTTTCTGGATTGGAAACCGAGTTCAGCAGGCCTTCAATGCTCAGATAATGCAGGGAATCCAGATTGAGCAGACCGGGCAGACTTTCCACCGGATGGTTGGCAGCGACAAGTTCACCCCGCGACGAGAAATTGATGCCGTAAAAGCACGGGTGCTTCAGTGGCGGACAACTCACGCGAAAATGCACTTCCCGTGCGCCGAGTTCGCGCAACTTCGCAACACGAGTGCGCACTGTTGTACCGCGCACGATAGAATCATCCACAATGCAGATCCGACGATCCACAATCATGGAGCGCACCGGGTTGAGCTTCACCCGCACGGAGAAATTGCGCATGGTCTGCGAGGGCTGGATGAAGGTTCGCCCTACATAGTGATTGCGGATATAGGCGTGTTCATACGGAACATGAGCAGCCTGCGCAAAGCCGAGCGCCGCATACACCCCGGAATCTGGGAACGGCATGACCAGTTCTGCGTCTGTGGTGGCTTCTTTTGCCAGTTCAAAGCCCATGTGCTTACGGCAACGGTACACGTCTTCGCCAAACACAATGGAGTCAGGACGCGCAAAATAGACCAGCTCGAAAATGCACTGGCGCGTTGGCGTGGTGCCGGCTCCGGGCAGTTTATAGGACGTCAGTTTGCCGCCTTCCACAACGAGCATCTCGCCGGGTTCCACGTCGCGGATGAGTTCGGCTTCCAGCAAGTCAAAGGCGCAGGTTTCTGAGGCAAACACATAGGCGTCTCTGTTCAACCCTGCCTCGTGTACCTTGCCCAGAGACAAGGGGTGGAAGCCGTGCGGGTCACGCAAGGCAATGATCCTGCCTTCTGACAAAATCACCAGCGCATACGCCCCCTGCACCCGTTCGCAGGCACCGAGAATAGCTTCTTCAAGAGTCTTGCCCGCAAGATCATGCGCGATGAGGTGTACAAAAATTTCCGTGTCGCTGGTGGTCTGGAAAATAGCGCCCCGCTCTTCCAGTTCCTGACGCAACACGGCTGCGTTGGTGAGGTTCCCGTTGTGCGCCAGCGCGATTTCAATACCGCGCACCCGCACAATCAAAGGCTGGGCGTTGCGCTTCGCCGACACACCGGTGGTTGAATACCGCACATGCCCGATGGCGGTATCACCGCGCAATTCCTGACCAAGTGTCGGTTCATCAAAGACATCCGGCACCAGACCCATGCCCATATGTGCCAGAATGTTCGCGCCGTCATAGGTAGCTATGCCCGCACTCTCCTGACCGCGATGCTGCAACGCATACAACCCGAAATACGCCATCCGCGCCGCTTCAGGGTGTCCTGAGATAGCAAATATACCACACATAGAAAATTCCTTTAGAGGAAGAAAAGAAGAGAAAAGCAGAATGAGGGGAAGGGGGGAAAAGAACCCTTTTTCAGAAGGATTCCTTTCCCCACGCGCTCAGTCCCCGTAATATTCCTGCAAACATTTGACGCGAATGACGGGATTGCTGCGGGAGAAACCAATGGCGCGGGCGATGGCTTTAGCACCGGAAATGGTGGTGCTGTAGGGTACGCCGTAGTGCAAGGTTGCCTGCCGGATCGCCTTGGAGTCGTGCGCGGTGCGCTTGCCTGACGCGGTGTTGATGACAAGCCCCACCTTGCCGTTTTTGATAAGGTCAACGATGTTGGGGCGACCTTCATACACCTTGAGCACCCGCGTCGCCGGAATCCCTACCCCGGCAAGCAGCCCTGCCGTGCCGGATGTGGCGAGGATCTCAAATCCAAGTTTGATAAACTGTCTGGCGACATCCGCAACAAAACGCTTGTCCCGGTCGTTGACAGACAGAAAAACCCTGCCCGATTCCGGGAGCTTCTGCCCGGCACCGAGTTGCCCCTTGAGAAAGGCTTCTTCAAACGTGGGCGCGATGCCCATGACTTCGCCTGTCGAACGCATTTCAGGCCCTAGCAGGATGTCCACACCGGGGAAACGCCGGAACGGGAAGACGGATTCCTTGACCGAAACATAGCCAGAGCGCCGCATACTCCACGGGTCAAGCTCGCGCAACGTCTTGCCAAGCATCACCTGCGTAGCCAGACGCGGCAAGGGTACGCCTGTTGCCTTGGACACAAACGGCGCGGTACGCGAGGCACGCGGGTTCACTTCAAGAATGAAAACCACGCCGTCCTTGACCGCAAACTGGATGTTCATGAGGCCGACAACGCGCAATTCCCGCGCCAACGCCACTGTCTGGCGCTCGATCTCTTCCACCGTGTCCGGCGGCAACGAATAGGGCGGCAACACACACGAAGAGTCGCCGGAGTGGATACCCGCTTCTTCAATGTGCTCCATCACCCCGGCAACATAGACTTCTTCCCCGTCAGACAGGGCGTCCACGTCCACTTCAATGGCGTTTTCAAGGAACTGGTCGATGAGCAACGGGTGTTCCAGACGTTGCGCCCCGACATGCAGTCGGAAATATTCCGCCAGATCCTCGTCATCATAGACAACCATCATGGCTCGTCCGCCCAGCACATAACTTGGGCGCACCATCACAGGGTAGCCGATGCGGGCGGCAATGCCACGCGCAGCTTCAAGGGTGATTGCGGTGCCGTTGGCAGGTTGCAGGAGCGAGAGCTTTTGCAACAGCGCCTGAAAGCGTTCGCGGTCTTCGGCACGGTCGATAGCGTCAGGGCTGGTGCCAAGGATAGGCACCCCAGCGCGCAGGAGCGGCACCGCCAGATTGAGCGGCGTCTGTCCGCCAAACTGCACAATCACGCCGTCAGGGCGTTCTTGTTCCGCAATGTGCATCACATCTTCAAACGTCAGCGGCTCGAAATAAAGGCGGTCGGAGGTGTCGTAGTCTGTGGACACGGTTTCGGGGTTGGAGTTGACCATGATGGCCTGCACGCCAGCGTCCTTCAACGCAAAGGAGGCGTGACAGCAACAGTAGTCAAATTCGATGCCCTGTCCGATCCGGTTGGGGCCACCACCGAGAATAATGACCTTTTTGGCGTCCGTCGGGACAACTTCTTGCCCTGTCTCGTAGGTTGAATAGAAATAGGGGGTGTAGGCCTCAAATTCCGCCGCACAGGTGTCCACCAGATAATACGTTGGCATGGTACCGGTGGCCTTGCGCAACGCCCGGATGTCTTCTTCGGGCTTTTTCCACATGCCGGCAAGCTGGCGGTCGGAAAAGCCAAATTCCTTGGCACGGCGCAACACCTCGACCATTTCCTGATTGTCCGGGGTCATGGAGTTGGCAAGGGCAAAATCGCTGATTTCTCGTTCCATATCCACAAGTTCGCGGATCTGATCCAGAAACCACGGGTCGATGTGGGTCAGATCGTGCAACTCATCTTGCGAGAACCCAGAAAGCATGGCCTGCCGCACCGCAAAGAGCCGTCTTGAATTGGGTACCCGCAACCGGGGTATTATATCTTCACGCACGGGCAACGGTTCGCGGAAGTGCCCGCCAAGGCCGGTATCGCCGGTTTCAAGGGAACGCAAGCCTTTTTGCAGCGCTTCCTTAAAGGTACGCCCAATCGCCATGGTTTCGCCCACGCTCTTCATAGCCGTGGTCAACTCGTCCTTGGCACCGGGGAATTTCTCGAAGGTGAAGCGCGGGATCTTGACCACACAATAGTCGATGGTCGGTTCAAACGAGGCGGAGGTTTCGCGGGTGATGTCGTTGCGCAACTCGTCAAGCGTATAGCCAATCGCTAATTTTGCCGCGATCTTGGCGATGGGAAACCCGGTTGCTTTCGAGGCAAGCGCCGAGGAGCGCGACACGCGGGGGTTCATTTCAATGACAACCAGATCGCCGTTTTCTGGATTCACCCCGAACTGGACGTTGGAACCGCCGGTTTCCACGCCGATTTCGCGCATGATCGCAAGCGAAGCGTCGCGCATCTGCTGGTATTCACGATCCGAGAGGGTTTGCGCCGGAGCCACGGTGATGGAGTCACCGGTGTGGACGCCCATAGCGTCGAGATTTTCAATCGAGCAGACGATCACGCAGTTGTCTGCGGTGTCGCGCATGACTTCCATCTCAAATTCTTTCCAGCCGATGACCGATTGCTCGATCATGACTTCGCTCACCGGACTGGCAGAAAGCCCGTCTCCGGCGATGGCTTCAAGGTCTTCCATATTATAGGCGATGCCGCCGCCTGTACCGCCAAGGGTGAAGGCAGGGCGGATGATGACCGGGAAAGGCATGGTCGCGCCTATTGTGCGCACATCGTCCATGGTGTGGGCGATGTTGCTGTCTGGCACCCGCAGACCGATTTTTTCCATAGCAGCTCGAAAAAGCTCACGGCTTTCAGCTTTTTCGATGACATCAGCGCGTGCGCCGATGAGTTCAGTGCCGCATTCTTCAAGCACGCCAGATTTGGCAAGCGCCAACGCGGTGTTGAGTCCTGTCTGTCCGCCAAGTGTCGGCAAGATAGCGCAGGGGCGTTCCTTGCGAACGATAGCAGCCACGGTTTCAAGTTCAATAGGTTCGATATAGGTTCGATCGGCAAGACCGGGGTCAGTCATGATGGTAGCCGGATTGGAGTTCACCAGCACGACCTCGTAGCCTTCTTCCTTCAGAGCCTTGATGCCCTGAGTGCCAGAATAGTCGAATTCGCAGGCCTGACCAATCACAATCGGGCCGGAGCCGATCACCATGATCTTCTTGAGATCTGTACGCTTGGGCATGTCACTCCCCGCTGGCCCCATTGGGCATGGGTGGGTTTACAAAAGTTTTCCCGCCAAGGGGCGCCGTCAACAGGAGCCGCTTGCGAGATGAAAGACAGATGAATCCCTCTTTTCCTACACGCCATTGCCTCCACTGGCAAGAGGCTCATGCGAGACATACACGGTCAGGCGCCCCCAAAATCTGTACCTCTTTCCTGAATTTGAAACACGATGCACTTGCTATTTCACCAAAGAGCGTATAAGAATCTTTTCTTTGGTGCGGGCTGTCCGTGCCCTACAAGCAAGATTTCTTCGGGCGACCGTCCGAGTATATGGAGGATGTCATGTCCAAGCAGTGTGAAATGTGCGGCAAAAAGCCCCAGGTCGGCAATCATGTGAGCCACTCCAACATCAAAACCAAGCGCGTCTTCAACCCCAATCTGCAGAATGTGCGCCACCAGTTCGCCAACGGCGAAGTGCGTGTCGTTTCTGTGTGTACCCGTTGCCTGCGCTCCGGCCTCATCACCAAGCCCCTCGTTCGCAAGGCGGATTAAGGCCTTTAGCGAAGGGCAATCTTTCTGTACAAAAGAGATTCCCCTTCTCTTCCCTCATAAAAGCCTCCCCCTCGCGTGCGTTCGGGAGGTTTTTGCTTTTTTACTGGGAGCCTTGCTATCCGTCCATGCGCACACCCCGCCCTTTTTGCAATCCCTTCCCGCGTCCTCGTCTTGCCAAATCTTCACGAACCAGACGCAAACACCCGTTCTATCCGCGCCCCATTCTTTCACGCTACTGGCGACTTGTGGACGACGGACAGGCGCGCCGCGTGGTACCGCCGCCGCATCTGTTTGATCTCTGGATCACCATCCTGGCAGCTAGACGTCTTCCCTACCGGCTGGCTGGGCGGGGCAATCGCTTGCGGCTGTACGTCCCTGCCCTGCTCGAAACGCTTGCTCGCGCCGAACTCGCCGCCGTGGCAGCAGAAACACACAAACCCGCGCCGCAACCAGAACCTCCAGCCAGACACAACGCGCACTGGGTGCTTATGCTCTTGCTGGCGCTCATCAGTTGGCATGGGGTACGGATGCACTGGGGGTTGACCGCGCTCCTGCCGGGTGTGCCGGACATGGCACCGGAACTCTGGCTTGATCGCGGGGCTGTGGATGTCTTTCGGGTGACGCGACTGCACGAATGGTACCGCTGCGTCACAGCGTTGACCTTGCACGCGGACAGTCAACACCTGTTTGGCAACGTCCTGTTTGGCGCGCCGTTTCTGATCCTCTTGTGTCGCCGGGTCGGGCTGGGGCTGGGGCTTGCCATGATCGTGCTGGCTGGGACACTCGGCAACGCGCTGAACGTGCTCTACCGCCCAGCCGATCACGTCAGTCTGGGCTTTTCCACCGCGCTTTTCGGCACTGTCGGCGCCCTCTCCGGCTTTCTGGCCTTGCAGGGCTGGCGGATGCAGCGCTTTGCCACACCTGCTCCTGTGCTCACGCTGATGGATCGCCTCTCGTGGCGCCGGGGCATCCTGCTCCTCGCCGCCGGAACAGGCATTCTCGCCATGCTCGGCACCGAAGGGGTGCGCACAGACTACGCCGCGCACCTCTTTGGCCTGCTCGCGGGCTTTAGCGTCGGGGGGGGCGTGAGCGTGGTGCTGCGCGTAACAGGCGCTCTTTCACGCACCGCTGAAACCTTGCTTGGCCTCGCCGCCGCGCTCGTGATCTGTGGTGCGTGGCAGATGGCCTTGTGAGGCTTGCAGCAACGCCCGCCCGTACACCAGCCCCAACGGGAAAAAGAGCATGAGAATCCCATCCTTGCGGTGCAAGCCGTATTCGAGCAGACCAAAGCCGAGATAGAACACCACAACGCTCAAAAAGAACAGATCCTGCACCCGCCATGCCTGCCGCACCGCCGGAACAAACGCCACAAAAAAGAGCAGTGTTCCCACAATCCCGTACACATACACGATGCCCAGATAGGTGTTGTGCGGATGCCCGATTGTGTTTTCTGTATAAGGATGATCGCGTTCCAGCGCTTCCTTGTGCTCGGTGATGTATTTCTTGTGCTGGGCAAAGAAACCTCGCGCTGAATTGCCGAGCCATGGGGAATTCTCAATGCCATCACAGACCACCATCCAGATAGGAATGCGTGATTTGAAGGTCGCGTCTTCAAGCGGATTCTGCACTGCGGAGAGCATCCTGTGCTGTTGCTGTTCAGGCAGCAGCGCGTATGTCATCGAACACAGCACAAGCAACACCAGTACAATGCGCACAAGCTGTTTTTTCCAGATGGTACAGCCCAGAAAAAAAACAGCCGCGATAAAACCAATGTAGGCAGAGCGCCCAACAGACAACCCCAGCGCCAGCACGCACGGAAGCAGCAGTGCCGCCAGCGCGATTTTTTCTTTGCGCGAAAAAGTCTTGTAGGTCGCACAAAAGAACAGCACACACCACGAAGCAACAGAGGCCATGACATTAGGATGGTGCAAAAACAGCACCAGCCGATTGTCCACTGTCATTTCTACAGGAAACCCCAGCACCATGTACAGCCCAAGCGTACCCGTCAGCGTCACCGCCAGACAGAGCACGAATCGCCAGTATTTTTCTGGGAAAAAAAAGGCTGACACCACGCCGATGACATAGGCAGAAAACATGGTGTCTGCGACCGGCAGATCCTTGAACCAGAGTCCCGGCGTCAGCGCGGTGTAGAGCAAAAAAGGGAACGGCAACCAGAGTGCCCCCCCCCTCCAGTTCACGCGCTTTCTGTCCGTGTACAACAAACAGACCCCAAGCAGGGCTGAGAGGTACAAAAAGGGGTAGACCATGCGGTCAAGCCCTGTCATCACAAACAGCAGACAGGTGGAGAGAAAAAACAACGTACAAAGGACGTTTCTTTTCTTGTCTGAAGATTCGAGCATAGCGTTCCTGAATGATGCTGCAACAGCCGTTGCAGGAAGAGCACCACGTTTTACTGTACTTTCTTGGTTTTCCAGACGAACAGACGCTGTTTTCTGTTATACGCAACCATGTTCTGCACCCAGACAGGAAAGATCTGCTGCAACAGGCAAAGCAGCCAGTACCCGATCTTCTTGTTGAGACGCCGCCCGACACTCTTACAATGAAAGATTTTGCCGATGCGACAGGTGGTGTCGTTGTAGTCGTTGCCGTCCATGATGCGAACCTGACACCCCATGAAGGGCTGCCGTTCGTTGTGACGGTTCCAGTCCACACCGCTGTCTAGCATGAGACTCAGCGCAGATTGATCCGTCTGTTCCTTGTCTTCACACAGCTTTCTCCAGCGCTCAAAAAAGGCGTGATCCACCGCAGATCCAAAGGCCATGACGCCGGTGTTGATCTTGCCGTTGCTCATGATGTGTTCTTTTTTCTCACGATCACACCGATACGTCACCACAATGTCGTCTGCACGCGGATTGAGAGACGCAAAAACAGGTTCGATCACCAGAATATCCGCATCCAGCACCAGCACACCCTGTTTGTAGGTGTGTAAAAAATGCTCGATACAATCCATTTTGTGCGTCGCACGGATATTGTTGTCGCTGTTCATGGCAAACACATTTTCTGTAAACGCCAGCTTTTCTAGCCGCACGCCAAGCTGTTCAAGCGCTCTGCGCTCTGTATCCCTCAGACCAAGATCGTACAGATAGAGACGGCAATCTGGAAACAGACGAAGGTTTTTCGCCAGACGCAACGCGAATGGGTAGAATGTGCTGTCTGCGCAGGTCAGGATATGAAACATGGTATCCCCTTCAACGGCGTTTGAAGCGCATCAGCCAGCTTTCCAGTTGCGCCGCCTGCGTGTCGATGTCAAAAGTTGCTTTGCAGGTTGCACGAGCCAGTTCCCGCAGGCGCAAAAGTTCTGCATCAGGCAACGCAAGGGCTGCGTGCAAAACGCGCTGAAAATCTTCGGCTGTCGCCGCATACGGCAGTGTCCACGGGGCAAAAGCCTGCGGCAACACTTCCTTCACTCCGCCCACATGCCGAGAAATCGGCAACAAGCCCGCAGCCATGCCTTCAAGCAGCGTGTTCGGCAGGCCTTCGCTCAAGGACGCCAGCAAAAAAACATCGCCTTGTTGCAGGTCTTCCATGATGTGTGCGGAAAACCCGTGCCAGAACACCTTGTCTTGCAGGCCGAGTTGTGTGGACAGCGCCTTGAGCTGGTCGCCGCTCTGCCCTGTTCCCCAGATGTGCAGAGAAAAATCCAGTCCGGCTTTTTGCAAGCCCGCTGCCGCGTGCAACAGGGTTGCGTGGCCTTTGTCATCCACAAGCTGTTGTGTACACACCAGACGCCGGGGGTGATGCAGCTCTAAGGGCACACTCGACGCTTTCTTGCCATTGAGCACCACATGCACATCGCTCTCGCGCACATAGGGCAGACTCGCGCAAAAGCCGTCCGCAATAAAGCGGCACGGACACAGGAATGTCGGGCGAATCCAGCGGTGCAACAGCCGGGTCTTGAGGCGCAAGGGCACATCGTTGGGCAAGCCGATGCGCTGCACTACGGGGATGCCCGCAAGGCGTGCGGCAACACCTGCCGTTGCCAGATCCTTCTCAATATTGACGATCACAACATCAATCTGCTGTTCCCGAAACAGTCTGTAAAATCTGTAGACCGTGGCGGGGTTCAGATCCGCACCAAAACGCGCTGTTTCGCCGTGCCCAACGCGCTCTTGCGCGGCTTGCACAAAGGCCTCTTGCCGACCGTACACCCGCACCAGATTGCCCCGCTGCGCAAGGCGTTCGGCAAATTCCAGATACCACGTCTTGACGCCGCCCCAACGAACCGTAGCGTTCACAAAAGCGATATTCATAGGCCTACAGTGTCCTGCAACCGTCTTCAGTGACAAGCACCATGTACTCCCAGCGCACGCCCCCCCACTCAGGGTAATAAAGGCCGGGTTCCACTGTCACCACCATGCCGGGCTGCAAAGGAGCGGTGTTGCGGCTATTGAGGCTAGGGCCTTCGTGGGTTTCAAGTCCAACACCGTGCCCAAGGCTGTGGGTGAAGGCCGTGGCCACGCCCTGCTCTTCAAAATACCGTCGTGCCACCTGATAGACATCGCACGCCGCAACACCCGGACGAATGGCCGCAATAGCGCGTGCTTGCGCCTCGCGTACCGTGTCAAGCGTGCGCTGAAAAGCGTCTGCCCATGCGGGACGTGCGCCCCCAGTGCTGATGCGAAAGGTGCGCGTCTGATCCGAGCAATACCCTTGCAAGCGCGCGCCCACATCCACCAGCACCAGATCTTCTGTATCCAGTATTTCGGTCGTGGACGGAAGATAGTGCGGCAAGGCCGCGTTTTGACTGCGCCCGACAATGCTTGTGAACGCCAGTTCGCTGGCACCGTGTTCACGGAAAAATTTCTCAATGTCCCACGCGATCGCCGCTTCATCTCGACCCGGAAGCAACACCGCAGGCAACCACTCCATGAGCTGATGATTGAGCCGACACGAGGCTTCCATGCACCGGATTTCGTCCGCATCCTTGATCTGACGCAAGGTTTCCACCATGCCGTCGGCTCGTGAAAGATTCCCCGCCCCCACAGCGTCCGCAAAGCGCTCGTAAAAGGTCAGCGTGACACTCTCCGCTTCAAAACCGATCCGCCCAGCGCCTTCTCCCCCAGAAAATCCCGTCTGTCCCGCAAGCAACCCTGTCAGCAGCTTGCCTATATCTCCGGCACTGTCGGCACCGTAGAGCAAGATCCGCTCCTCATCCCAGAGGCGCCGTGCCGCATCCCGGTAGCGCGCGTCCGTACAGATCCAGTCCTTGCCGTCCGCCATGACCACCAGACGCCCGGCGCTTTCGTTGCACTGCGGATCGTGCAGTTCAAACCCAGAAAGATAGAAACGGTTGGCAGCGTGACTGACCAGCAGGGCAGAAATCCCTTTCTGTCGCATGACCTTGCGCAGGCGCTCACGACGTTGTTCATAGTGAAGTTTGTTCATGCTCTACCCTCTCTACCCTTTCAAAAAAACATTTCTCAAAAGTTTGCTAGTATAGTCTGAAGCCAACACGCTGTCTAGTATGTCATGGCAGCGTCAGTCTTTCACAAGCGCAGGTGTGTCCAGAAGGGTATGCGCAGTTTCAAAAAGATTGCCGAGAATGCTGTTGGAAACGAGCATCCCACTGCGGGTCAGGCTGAGGTAACCGTTGAGGATGCGGATGAGGCCGTTTTTGTGCAGCGCGTGGATGAACTTCTTGTGATCCTTCATGAAATCGCGTCCTGTCAGATCCTTGTACGCTCTGATCCGCAAGCCACGGGTGGTGCGCAGGCGCAACATCATGAGTTCGAGCACCCGCGTCACCGTGTCGAGCGTCTCAAGATCATCACTGATACGCTTGGCTGTCACCTGCCGCCCCCAGAGGGACAGATCCGGCGGATTTGTCCAGCGGCGACCGGCAAAGGTGGAGGTTGCCGCAGGCCCCAGCCCCAGATAGTCTTGCCCTTCCCAGTACCCCAGATTGTGCCGACACTGGTAGCCCATGCGGGCAAAGTTGGAAACTTCGTACTGCATAAGCCCAGCTTCTTCAAGCAGTTCAGCACCCTGTATGTACATGGACGCCTGTTCGCGCTCCGGTGGCAAGGTCAGCAAACCGCTTTCGCAATCGCTGTCAAGCGGCGTGCCCGGTTCCAGCGTCAAGCCGTATGCCGAGAGGTGATCTGGACGCAAACCGATGACTTCCTTCAGCGTCTGGCGCCAGTGCCGCAGTTTTTGCCCCGGAAGCCCCCACATCAGATCCACGCTGACGTTGGGGCAGTAGGCGTCACGAACCGCACGGTACGCGGTGATCGCCCCAGAAGCGCGGTGCATCCGCCCCAGCAGGGTCAGCATGTCGTCGTCAAGCGACTGGATACCCAGCGAAATACGGTTCACCCCAACCCGCATGTAGTCGCGCACCAAGCCCCTTGTGTTCAACGATTCAGGATTGGCTTCAAGCGTGATTTCCGCACCCGGACTGAGCTTGAAGCACCGCCGGACTCGTTCAAGAATCGTCCCTACAGAGCGCGGGGGCAAGAGACTGGGCGTTCCACCACCAAAAAAGACCGTCTCCACCGGCTGTTTGCCGAGTCGATCCGCCCATTGCGCCAGCTCAAGCATGAGCACGTCCATATAGGCGCGCATCCGCAAGGCACTCTCCGCAGGCTCCTCACCCATCTGCGGCTCGGAATGAAACGCACAATACCGACATTTGCGGCGACAGAAGGGGACATGAATATACAATAACATAGGGCTGACTCCAGAAACAGGCTCTATACCCTTTTTCCCGACCGCACACAAATGAGGCACAAAGGGCTTTACACTGAGGAACAAGAGGCCTATTGTACGTTGTGGGCATACGCCCAAAAACCAGACAGCGAAGCTCTTTTTCCCGAACCGAAACATGACGATACGCGAATGCTCCCACCTCGCCCTCTGCACAAACGCTTTACACACAACGCTCCGGTATGGGAACGTTTCCTTCCGTCTTTTTTCCGCCCCGTTGTTTCAGCGGGGTTTTTTTTGCTCCCCTCTCACCTTCAACCAAGAAGGAATCATGCAACAGGAAACGGACTTCCACTGGCCACACAAGGACTTGCTGGACGTGGATCAGTTGACACAAGAGGAACTGTTCCACCTGCTCGATACAGCAGCCACGCTGCACGAAATCAACACCCGTCCCGTCAAAAAAGTGCCGACCCTCAAAGGGAAGAGCGTCATTCTCTTCTTTGCTGAACCAAGCACCCGCACCAAAACCTCGTTTGACATGGCGGGCAAACGCTTGTCCGCAGACACCTTTGGACTGGCTAAATCCGGTTCCAGTCTGCAAAAGGGCGAAAGCCTCAAGGACACCGCGCTCACCCTGCAAGCCATGAACCCCGATGTCATTGTCATCCGCCATTCAAGCAGTGGCGCGGCGCAATTTCTGGCTGACCGCCTGCACTGTGGGGTGGTCAACGCTGGGGACGGGTGGCACGCTCACCCGACGCAAGCGCTCCTCGACACCTTTTCACTGCGTCAGGTCTGGGGGACAAACTTTGCGGGCAAGACGCTGCTCATCCTTGGCGACACCGCACACAGCCGGGTTTGTCGCTCCAACGTGTTGCTCCTGCACAAGATGGGCGTCAACGTGCGCCTGTGTGCCCCGCGTACCCTCCTGCCCGCCGGTGTGCAGGACTGGCCGGTGGAAGTCTACAGCGAGCTTGCAAGCGCTGTCCGGGATGTGGACGCGGTGATGTGTCTGCGGCTGCAACTCGAACGCCAGCAAGCAGGTCTTTTGCCAGATCTGCGCGAATACGCGACCCGTTTTTGCCTCACCCCGCGTCATATGGAGCTGGCGCAACCGGGGGCGTATGTCCTGCATCCGGGGCCATTCCTGCGTGGACTTGATCTTTCGTCGGAACTTGCGGACAGTTCCCGTTCGCTCATTCTCAATCAGGTGGCTGCGGGTGTCGCTGTGCGCATGGCGGTGCTGTTCCTGCTCGCCACACGCCCGGACGCCTTGTCAGGTCAGAACGCTTACGCAGGAGATCGCTGATGTCTACGCTTTGTATCCAGAATGCCCGCTATCTGGGCAACCTTGTTGATTTGCTGGTCACAGACGGTGTTATTGCCGCACTGCACCCCGCTGGTACGCAACCCGCACCAGCCGAAGCGCAGGTTGTGGACGCCACCGGACGGCTCCTCTTCCCCAGTTTCATCGACGCCCATACCCACTTGCGGGAACCCGGACAGGAATGGAAGGAAACCGTGGCGAGTGGCCTTGCTGCGGCTGCGCATGGCGGCTTTGGTGCGGTCATGTGCATGGCAAACACCGACCCGGTGAACGACGATGCCGCTGTCACCGCACAGATTCTCGAAGCTGGACGCCGTGCATGGCCCCACGGGCCGCGTGTCTACCCCATCGGTGCGGCAACGGTGGGACTGAAGGGTGAGGAACTTGCCTGTATGCACGAGCTGGCACAAGCCGGGTGCGTTGCCATTTCCAACGACGGCAGACCGGTAGGCAACACCGAGATGTTTCGCCGAGTGCTTGAATACGCCACAGACCTTGGCCTTGTGGTCATCGACCATTGCGAAGATCCGTATCTGGCGCGCGCCTCGCAGATGAACGAAGGCCACACCAGCGGCGTGCTCGGACTCAAAGGCCAGCCGGATGTTGCGGAAACCATACAGGCGGCACGCAGTATCCTGCTTGCGGAATACCTCGACGTTCCGGTACACATCGCGCATGTTTCAGCGCGCCGCACCGTGGATGTCATCGCGTGGGGCAAGGCGCGAGGGGTGCGGGTGAGTGCAGAAACCACCCCGCACTACCTGACACTCGATGAAACCGCTGTCATGGGGTACAACACCAACGCCAAGGTCAACCCGCCTTTGCGCACGCAAGCAGACATTGCCGCCCTGCGCACCGCCGTCAAATCCGGCGTCATCGACATGCTGGCAACAGATCACGCGCCCCATGCCGCGCACGAAAAGGAAACGCCGTTTGATGAAGCGCCCAACGGCTTCACCGGGCTTGATCTGGCGCTGTCTGTCACCTATGGCCTTGTCCGTGAAGGCGTTCTCACCGAGGCAGATCTCATCCGACTCTGGCTGACGGAACCCGCCCGCGTGTTCAAGCTCCCTGCCAACACCTTCAAACCCGGCGATCCTGCGGATTTCTTCCTCTTTGACCCCGCCGCAGAATGGCTCGTCTCGCCAGAAACCCTCTACTCCAAAAGCCACAACACCCCCTGGTGCAACACCCATCAGCAAGGCCGCGTTGTTGCCCACTGGCTCGGTGGGGTGCAGGTGGTGTAAAGGCGTGCGAGAATAAGCTAACCAACTGTCATTTATTTATTAAAAAAATAACGCTTGCATTGTGCCAGCCAAATGCGGTACTCACACTCTTATGGTACAACAAAATCATCCCGGAGCATACTGACATGACACGCAAAGACCGCACCGAAGGCATCTACAATCGCCGCGAAGTGCTCGACGAGAGCGAACGACGCCAGTATTGCCTCATCCAGCTCAAGGATCTGCTTTCCTACGCCTACAGGTATTCCGAAGACGTAAAAAAGCGCTTTGATCGCGCCCAGTTCAATGTTGAAAAATTCAAGACTCTGGCAGACATCAAACACATCCCTCTGCTGAAGAAGAAAGAACTCATCTTCCTTCAGTCCATCGGGCCTCGCCTTGGTGGACTCTTGACCAAAGACATTGGTGAACTCAAGCGCATCTTCCTGTCCCCCGGCCCGATTTTCGATCCCGAAGATCGCATGGACGACTACTGGGGCTACACCGAAGCCTTCTATTCGGTCGGCTTTCGCCCCGGCGACGTGGTACAGGTGACCTTCAACTATCACCTTTCGCCCGCAGGCCTCATGTTTG
>JAVVPW010000015.1:0-22809 GCA_036655575.1 Bilophila sp. | reverse complement strand
TGGACAGCAGCACGGACGCAGCCTTGGTGGTGTCGAGAGCGCTACCGCCGCCGAAACCGATGATCACGTCGGCCTTGAAAGCCTTGGCTTCATCAGCGCAATGCTGGATGGAGTCCATGCTGGGTTCCAGTTCAGCTTCAGCGTACAGCTTGAAGGTCACGCCGCCTGCGGTCAGCGCGTCTTCCAGCGGTTTTTGCACACCGATTTTAGCAAGACCGGGGTCGGTAACGATAAAAGCACGGGCGCCGCCGAGCTTTTTCACTTCGCTGGGAGCTTCCTTAATGGAACCAAAACCATGGACAATACGAGCAACGGAGTTGTGTACGAAAAACATGTTCATAGCCTCACGATTTTTCAGATGTTCTTTATGAGATCAGCAGAGCAGGTTACCCTGCCCTGCCGAAAACACTGGCCACTTCAGGGGGCAGTCTCAAAAAAGGCTAGACCCCGGAATCACTACTTATTTATTTTTCGCTTCGACAACCGAGAACGCCTTGTCGATACCGGCGACGATTTCGTCGATGTCGGCCTTGGTCGCGATCAGCGCGGGGCAAAGGGTCAGGGTGTTGTTGAACTGGCGGAAGGAGCGCGAGGTCTTACCGATGAGCACGCCGGCCTTCTTGGCTTCGCCCACAACCTGGTTGGCGAACGCTTCAGCAACAGGTTCCTTTGTAGCGCGATCCTTAACGATTTCGATACCAGCGAACAGACCCTTGCCACGGACATCGCCGATGCTAGGATGCTTCGCCATCAGGCCCTTCAGGCTTTCGAGGAGGTAATCGCCCATCTTGGTGCAATTTTCGAGCAGGTTTTCCTTCTCGATGATTTCGATGTTCGCAAGCGCGGCAGCGGGGCCAGAGGTGCAACCACCAAAGGTGCTGATGTCGCGGAAGTAGGCGTCGGTTTCAGAAGGATCATTGATGAAGTTCTGGAACACTTCTTCAGTGGTCACGGTGCAGGAGATAGGAGCGTAGCCGCTAGCAACACCCTTCGCCATGGTGACGATGTCGGGCTTGACGTTGAAGTGCTGGTAGCCGAACCATTTACCGGTTCTGCCGAGACCGCAGACAACTTCGTCCATGATGAGCAGGATGTTGTACTTCTTGCAGATTTCCTGAATGGTTTCGTAGTAGCCAGCCGGGGGAATGAGGATGCCGCCGCCAGCGGTCATCGGTTCCAGAATCACGCCACCGATTTCATCAGGACCAACGGAAAGAATGACTTCTTCCATCTGCTTGGCGAGCTTCACGCCGAGGTCAGCGCACTGACCAAATTTGGAACGATACGCATCGCAGTCGGGGATTTCATAGAAGCCGGGAGCAAAAGGACCGTACTGCACTTTGCGTTCAAACTGGCCGCAAGCGCTGAGGGTACCGATGGTGGTGCCATGGTAGTCACGGTCGCGGTACAAGATACCGGTCTTTTTGCCGTTGTGCTTCAGCTGACCAATCTGACGAACGATCTTGAAAGCCTTTTCGTTGGCTTCAGAACCGGAGTTGGACAGGTACACGCGGCTCATGCCGGGCATTTTGGAGATCAATTTTTCAGAAAACTTGATGGTGGGGATGTTGCCGATACCGTTGGCAAAGTAGCACAGATCCATCATCTGAGCGCTTACAGCGTCAACGATTTCTTTGCGGCCGTATCCCACGTTGACTGTCCACACACCACCGGAAACAGCGTCGATGTAGTTAGCGCCGTTGATGTCGGTGACGCGCATGCCTTCGCCCTTCACATAGATGGCGGGTTCAAGACCCTTATGCTGGGTAAGGTGGTGCCATACATGTTTTTTGTCCAGAGCAACCAAAGTGTCTTTATCGTAGGTCTGAGCCATTTTCTTTACCTCGTGCGATAAAAAGTTTATAGAGCAAGACAGCGAAAGCGCAGAACCAACCAACGTTAGAGTATCACAGGAACAACCCTAGCGACAAGGTCACTTTCTACAGTCTATCGACTTCGATGATTGCGTGGAAAACAACCTTTCCCCGCAAGCAATCTCACGCAGAAACAGTGTATCTTCTGTGTGTTCTCAGAGATAAAAAGCTGGTCAGCCTTTGCACTGAAGAAAAACTGACCAGCCTTGGGATACTACAGGATTTCGCTCAGTTCATGGAAGGGGTAGCCAAGTGCGTCAGACACGCCCTTGAAGTACACCTTGCCGTCGCAGGTGTTGATGCCACGAGCCAGAGCGCGGTCAGCCTTGCAAGCTTCCTTCCAGCCCTTGTTGGCCAGTTCGACCATGTAGGACATGGTGGCGTTGGTCAGGGTGTAGGTAGAGGTACGAGCCACAGCGCCGGGCATGTTGCCTACGGAGTAGTGGACAACGCCATGCTGCATGAACGTGGGCTTGTCATGGTAGGTAGCGCCGTGCTTGGCGGTGGTTTCGATGCAGCCGCCCTGGTCGATGGCGACGTCAACAATGGCAGCGCCCTTTTTCATGGTCTTGACCATTTCTTCGGTGACCAGTTTCGGGGTCAGCGCACCGGGGATGAGCACGGAGCCGATCACGAGGTCAGCTTCTTTCACAGCGCCAGCAATGTTGAAGGCGTTGGAAGCGAGGGTCTGGAGGCGGCAGTTGTAGAAGGTGTCGTCGAGCTGACGGAGACGTGCCAGGTTGCTGTCGATCACGGTCACATGAGCGCCCATGCCCATAGCGATCTTAGCAGCGCTCACGCCAACGGTACCAGCGCCCACGATGACAACGTTAGCAGCGTGTACGCCAGCGGTGCCGCCGAGCAGAAGACCCATGCCGCCTTCGATCTTGGTCAGCATCTGAGCGCCAACCTGCACGGACATACGACCGGCGATTTCAGACATGGGGGCGAGCAGGGGCAGGCCGCCGTTGTCGAACTGCACGGTTTCGTAAGCGATGCCCACAACCTTCTTGTCCAGCATAGCCTTGGTCAGCGCCGGCTCAGGAGCGAGGTGCAGATAGGTGTACAGGATAAGGCCAGCGTGAAAGAGTTCGTATTCGTCTTTCAGCGGTTCTTTCACTTTCACAACCATTTCAGAAGCCCACACGTCCTTAGCGGAAGCGAGGATCGTGGCGCCAGCGGCAACGTACTCTTCATCGGTGATCATGCTGCCAAGGCCAGCACCCTTCTGAACGACAACTTTGTGACCGGCAGCGACGAGCGCATGCACTCCAGCAGGTGTGATACCGACGCGATGTTCCTGATTCTTGATTTCAGTTGGGATACCTACGAGCATTGTGATTGCCTCCGATGGCGTATATTGGAGTACGTTGCGAAAATTCAGGGTGGGTTGCACTCCATGACTAGTATATAGCAACTACTGTTCCATTTTTCTCAATCCCTTCTAACCTTGTGAAGTAAAAGGCATGTCCAAAAAGACCTTTTTGTAGCGCTGAGGTGGACAATGCACTTATGAATCGTTTTTCCCGGAAAAGCACCCAATATGCGAGTTTTTTTTGCATTATGAGTCAAAAATGAATCAACGAGGTTCGCCTGTGACACCATGCACTGAAGAATACACCCACGTTCTACGGGAAAATGAGCTGATCGCGGCTGGAATATGCCAACGAATGACATGGGATTTGCTCTATGTAAACAACATGTTATCATCTATTTTGCATCTTTCTTCTGGCAAGGTAGAGGGGTGTTCTCTTCTGACCCAGCTCACCCGATGCGGTTTTGATGAAGTTGAAGAAACGCACGTTGACGAGCACAGAGGTGAGCTGGTCGCACACCACCACCTCGGTTCCATGTTCATCATTCGCTGGCGGGCAGTACCGCTTTCGCCGGCTTCGGATACGGGGTTCGTGCGCCTTGTCACAATGGCAAATGTCCCGGTTGACCGTATCAATCAGGTGGCAGAACTGCCGTGGCAGGAGCTGACGGTGTTGCTTGACTCCATCCACGACGGGATCTGGGTCATTGATTCCAATGGGCTGACCTTGCGTGTGAACAAGGCTATGGAGCGGATCGCCGGGTTGCGTTCTGAAGAAGTCATTGGCAAGCATGTGACCGAACCCATGCACAAGGGGCGGTTTGAAACCTGTGTAACCCTGCGCGCTCTCATTGAAAAACGCGCTGTCACCATGTTTGACGACTACGCAAACGGCAAGCGCTGTCTGAACACCAGTACGCCCATTTTTGACGCAAAAGGCAATGTCTGGCGGGTGATTGCCTCCATCCGCGACATGACAGAACTCGAAACGCTGCAACGCAAGCTGACAGATCTGGAAATGGAGACGTTGACGTATAAGGCGCGGCTGCAAAATCTTGAAACAGCGATGGATGCGGGTTTTGTCGGGCACAGTGCGCAGATCCGAACCTTGCGCAAGGAAGCGGCTAAAGCGGCCCGCACCGAGGCGATCACCCTCATTCTTGGGGAAACCGGCACCGGGAAGACCCTCACCGCCAAGTCTATTCACGACATGAGTTCGCGCAACGCGGCGCCGTTTATAGCGATCAACTGCGGAGCCATTCCCATGTCGCTCATGGAATCTGAGCTGTTCGGCTATGAAAAAGGCGCGTTCACCGGTGCTGCCAAAGGTGGCAAGCCCGGCATGTTTGAGCTTGCCCACAAGGGAACCCTGCTGCTTGACGAAATAGGCGAGCTTCCACTCCCGATGCAGGCGAAATTATTGCAAGTTCTAGACGGACACCCGTTTCACCGTGTGGGTGGCACCAAGCCCATTGTTGTGGATGTGCGTGTCCTTGCCGCCACCAACAAGCCGCTGGCGGAAATGGTAAGCGGGGGGCAGTTTCGGGAAGATCTTTTCTATCGGTTGCGGGTACTTACAGTCGAAATACCCCCTCTTCGGGAACGCACCGATGACATTCCTGTGCTTGCGATGCATTTTCTTCAGGAAATAGCCGCTAAAAACGCGCTCAACAAAAAATTCGACCCGCTGGTGCTCAACTGTTTTCTGACCTACCCGTGGCCCGGCAACGTCCGTGAACTGCGCGCCATTGTCCAGTCACTTGCCACGATGAGTGAAGGGGAAATCATCACCATGCAAGACCTCCCCCAGTACATGCAAGCCGCATCCTACCCCGCCCAACCAACAGTGTCGTTCCGTCAGCCCTTGCGTGAAGCGGTTGCAGAGCTGGAAAAGAACATGATCATGACCGCCCTTGCAGAAACCGGGAGCACCTACAAGGCAGCCCGCCGCCTGCACGTCAGCCAGTCCACCGTCGTCCGCAAAGCCCAACGCTACAAACTCGGCTTTGTCGAAATAGGCCATCAATAAGAAGGGGGCTTCCTCCAGACTTTGCTCTAAAGCAGTACCGAGGGGAGCCAGAGCGCCAGAGAGGGGAAAAAGACTATCAGAAGGATGATGGCTACCATCATGACGCAAAAGGGCAGTGCCTGAAAGGAAATGTCTTCGAGTGTCGCCTTGGCGATACCAGAAGCGATGAAGATGTTTTCACCGAGCGGCGGCGTGGAGAAGCCTACGCCGCAACAGCAGATCAGCACAATGCCAAAATGGATGGGATCGACACCAAAGGCCTGCATGACAGGCAAAAACACGGGCGTTGCCAACAAAATAATGGCGAGAGTCTCCATAAACATGCCGAGAAAAAGCAGCAGTGCGACTACACACAACCAGATGATCTGCACATTGTCCGTGAAGGCAAGGATGTTTTGCACCAGCAGATCAGGGATGTGGTATTGCACAAGCAAGCGCCCAAAGGCATACGCTGTAAACATGATGACAAGCACACGCCCTGTCATCCATGATGTCATTGTGAGAGCGCGCAACACACCGGCAAACGTCAATTCCCGGTGGATGAACACCCCCACAAACAGAATGTAGAAAATAGCCACCACCGCCGCTTCCGTAGGCGTGAAATACCCGCCGTAGATCCCGCCAAGAATGACCACAGGCGTCAGCAATGACCAGATCCCCCGGCGGCAGGCTGTGGCGAGTCTTCCCAAAGACCATTCGCGCATGGTTTCAGCTACAGGCATGTTGCGGCACAGCACCAGATGCGTGATGGAAAGCCCCAGCGCAATGAGCATCCCCGGAATCACGCCCGCCAAAAACATGCGGGTGATGGGTTGCTGTCCGGCAACACCATAGATCACCATCGGGATACTCGGTGGTATGACGATCCCAACTCCCCCGGCTGTGGCGGCTGCGGCAGCGGCGTACCCCCTTGAGTAGCCGCGGTCGATCATGGCAGGGATCATGAGCAGACCCACGGCAGCCGTGGTCGCAGGGCCTGAGCCGGAAATAGCGCCGAACAAAACGCACGACAACGCCGTGGAGACAGCCAGCCCGCCGGGAACTGACCCGACGAGAGCTTCGGCAATGTCCACCAGTCTACTGGACACCCCGGAACATTCCATGAGCGCCCCTGCCAGCATGAAGGTGGGCAAGGCCATGAGCGGAAAGGAATTGACCGATGTAAAGGCGATCTGCACCAGCGTGACCAGATTCTGATCCACGGCGTACAGCGCGGTAGCAGACGCCGCGCCAAGCGCCACCACAATCGGCGCGCCAAGCAGCATCAGTCCGCCAAACGTACAAAAGAGAATCTGCGCCACCCCCAGCTCCATCATCAGGCTCCCGCCTGCATTTTTTTCTGCTCTTTTTGCGCATCGTGCGCTGGCAGGGATGACATGGTACACGGGAGCGTGTCCAGATCAGCGGGTTCTTTGCCGAACCAGAATCGCAGGATGTTGACCTGAACAATGCGGATAGACATCAGGGTGAAGGCAAGGGGAAAGACGAGGTAGACATCGGCAAGTTGCCAGTCGAGCGCTGGCGTAAAATAGGGAAACAGGCGAAGCTCTTGAATGGCTTCAAGGCTTTTCCAGATCATGATGCCGTTGAAGACAAGCCAGACACCATCGCCAAGCACCATGCAGGTTGTACCGACCCACGCGGGGAAGAGCCGAAACTGAAGGGTTACGCGGTTGTGCGCAGAACGGCGGGTGGCGTAGGCCGCGCCAAAGAACGCAAACCAGACAAACGAATAGCGGGCGATTTCCTCGCTCCAGTACAGCGGGTGTTGCTGTTCCCGAAACACAATCTGAAGAAGCAGAATGAGCACAAAAAAGACCAGCAAGGCCTGACAGATATATTCTTCACCGTGGTCAAGGAACGCGAGAAGTGTTTTTTTGAGCATGAACCTCGTCCTTTCTTCGTCAACGGCTCTGCCTGTTCGAGCCGACTGCATCTTCACTCAAAACGGGGTTCCTTGCCAATAGCACGCAAAAAAGCGTTGATAGCATCTGTGCCGCCAACAAAGGCCGTCATTTGCGGCCATACTGTTTCTTTTGCGACCTCTTTCCAGAGGGATTCATCAACCAGCGTGTCGATCTGGATGCCGGTTTCGATGAGCTTACGCTTGGCCTTTTCGCTTTCCACAAGCTGAAAGGCGAGACAATATTCTTGTGCGTCGCGTCCAGCCCAGACGATAATATCGCGCAATTCCGGGGAAAGTCGGTCGTAGAGCTTGCAGCTCAAGATGACAGGCTGAAGCTGATAGGTGTAGTGGACTTCAGAAATATACTTCTGCACTTCATTGAATTTGGCAGCAAGAAACGTGACATACCCGTAGCACTGCCCATCGACCACGCCTTGTTGCATAGCGGCAAAGGTTTCAGCCCATGAGAGAGGTATGGGGTTTGCGCCCCACGCCGTGTAGGTGGCGAGCAAAACCGCGCTTTGCGGCACCCGAAAGGTGAGGCCTTTCATGTCGGCAAGACGCTTGATGGGGTGTCTGGAATTGGAAAGATACCGATACCCGGTGTATGTCCACGCAAGAACGCGAAAACCGCCTTCGCGCAGGGCGTACTCGTTCAACAGATCGTGTGCCGGGCCTGTGGTGGCGCGCACGACATCGTAAAGATCGTCGAACACATAGGGCATGGTGAGGATGCCGAGTTTCTTCACAAAGGGCACGGTGTTGGCAACGCCTACAATAGCCATGTCCAGATTGCCGCTACGGATATTCTGGATCATTTCCGTTTCGTCGCCAAGCCGCCCGGCAGGAAAAATCTGCACTTCCACGGCACCCTTGGAACGGGTTTCGACAATCTGCTTGAAGCGGGTAGCCATAGCGCCCATTTCGGACTCAAGAGGATCGCCAAGCCCAAGCGTTATCAGCGTCTTGTCGGTAGCAAGGCAGGAGCTGGGCAAAAAGAAACCCATCGTCAGAGCGACAACGGTAAGCAGAGTCCTCAACATATCGACAGCCACCCCATACGCGAAGTCAGCCCAGGCAACGACAGATACCATCCTGCCTACGATGTACCCCGGCGACCTCGCACTGTCAAGCCTGCCCCGCCTCCGCTACAGCTTTTGGGAGTGTGAGGCGATGCGAGGGCAGGGAACTTGTTTAGAAAACATTCCCTGCCCTCGCCTTTGAGAGCGTTTCACGGTGAAAAAGGATTAAAACGCCGTGGATTCTCCAACAGACTGGGCGAGTTCGCGGAAGAGGCGCAGGCTTTCTTCAGCTTCGGTTCGTTCCATCTTGTGCATGGCGAATCCGGCATGGATAATCACATAATCCCCGACTTCCACACCTTCCGGCAACAGAATCCCAGAAACAGTGAGACAGGTAGGGCCGTTGCCCACGGTTGCCCGGAGCATTCCATCTTCTTGTTTTTCAATGATTTTTGCGGGTATGGCGAGACACATACAGAGTCCTTTTTTTGGCAATAGGTGACAAGACGCCTGCGGACTGGTGTTCATACTACCCGCACCCCGTCCGGCAAGCAAGCACACACGGTGCCTTGACATTACACCTGTCTCTCACTAGATAACCCCTATGAGCACACTGACAACCCCACGCACGCCAACAAATCGGCTCGGCACACTGCTGAGTCTGCTTTTTGTGGTTGGGGTGTTGCTGTTCTCTGGTGCTTTCATCAAACCCTGCTCTGCTCGGACAAACAACGCAAGCTCGTTGACCTTTGGACAAGCGCTTGATCCAGCACACAGCAAGGCATGTGTCGCTCTGACCGTCTGGGCAAAACCATCTGCCGTCCTGCACGTCGAGCTTGTACCAAAGGTGCTCTCGCATTTTTTTGACGCAACGCACCCCCCCGTGCCAGCGCTGTGTCCAACGTGTTCACGCCTGCGTTTTTCAGAAGGCATGTACGCGCCAGAGCGCCTTGAGGCTTCAAAACGCCACCTTCCGGCGGTTGCGCTTGCCAAGACGAGCACGATGCAACCGTGTCGGGTCAGCCATGATTCCCCGCTTCCCCAGAGTCAAAAAAACGTCCGCAGTCTGGAAAAGGACAACTGCGAAAACGAACCACTCGCTCTGGAAGCGTTTTTATGCGCTCCTGTTCTGCCGCTTTTAGTGCTTGCCCCCACCAAACAACCTCAAGGCCTCCCCCTCTGCTCTTTGCCTGCCGCACGCGGGCTGGTTTTCTTTTCCACTCCTCCGCCCTCTTGTTGCTGAGACACCGTTCGTTCTTCGCTGAACAAACGGCAATGACAGTCTGATCTTACACTAAGATCAAGCTCGTCGTGTCTGCGTTGAACCCCTGTTTCAACAACATTCTGTCAGACAAGAGGAATCCATGAAAAACCTGCAATACAGGCTTGCCATCGCTGCCGTCATTCTGTTCGGCGCGTTGTGCCTGCTTGCCCCCACCTTCATGCCTGCGGACATGAATGTCCCCGGTTCCCGCATCAATCTGGGGCTTGACCTCAAGGGCGGCGTTCAGCTCACCCTTGGGGTGGATACGGACAAAGCTCTTCAGACAACCTTGCGCAATACCGGACAAATGTTGCGTCAAAAGGCGCGGGAATCCGGCATCACCGTGCTCGGCCCACGACTCCTGCCAAACGGAGTGCAAGAGCTTGTGCTGGCAAAGCCCGATCAGCTCGACCGTTTTCTGTCTCTTACCAACGCCAGCGCACCGCAAGTTGTCACAGGCACACCGCGTTCGGGTACGGATGGGGGGTTGCACATCCCCTTGTCCTTCACCGCAGCTTTTGCCAAACAGACGGAAGATCTGGCGGTGGATCAGGTCTTGCGCACCATTTCAAACCGTATTGACCAATTTGGGGTGGCAGAACCTGACATCCGCAAGCAACAGGGCAACCGGATTCTGATCCAGCTCCCCGGTCTGACCAATGTCAAACGGGCGGTACAGCTTGTGGGACAAGCCGCCCAGCTCTCGTTTCATCTGGTACGCGACGACCTGACACAAGGGCTGTTGCCACCCGGCGTGTCCCTGTTCCCCATGCAGGAACGGAAAGGAACAGAGCTTGCCCCGTTGCCGCTTGACACAGCGCCTCTCCTCAGTGGCGAAGAAGTGGCGGACGCCCGCCCCGGTTTTGACGACAAGAGTGCTTCGCTGGTCAGCTTGTCCTTTACCCCGCGTGGTGCGGATCTTTTCGAGATCGCCACCGGCGAACACAAGGGCAAACGTCTTGCCATCGTGCTTGACGGCGTTGTCCACAGCGCCCCGGTCATTCAGGAGAAAATTGCGGGCGGTACCGCCTCTATCAGCGGACAGTTCACCCCTGAAGAAGCGCAGGATCTGGCTATTTCACTGCGCTCAGGGTCACTTGCGGCACCTGTACAGGTGCTCGAAGAACGCACGGTTGGCCCCGCTCTTGGCGAGGCCTCCATCCTCAGTGGCCTGCTTGCCGCCCTCATCGGCACCCTCGCCGTCATGATCATCATGCCCCTGCGCTACGGCTGGTCAGGGATGCTTGCCAACGCCATGCTCTTTTGCACCCTGTCTCTGCTCATGGGCTGTATGGCAGCACTCGGCGCGACCTTAACCTTGCCCGGCATTGCGGGAGTTGTGCTGACCATCGGCATGGCAGTGGACGCCAATGTGCTTATTTTTGAGCGCATCCGGGAAGAGCTGGCCTTGGGACTCACTCCAGCCAAGGCGATTCGGGCGGGCTTTGAGCGCGCCAATCTCTCCATCACGGACTCGAATCTGACCACCATTCTCGTGGCTGCGATTTTATATCAATTTGGGACTGGCCCGGTGCGCGGCTTTGCCGTCACCCTGACCCTTGGCATCATCGCGTCCATGTTCTCGGCGATCTTTCTGTGCCGCATCGCTCTGGACACATGGGTACGCAAGGACGGCGCAAAGCTCAACATGCACGGCCCCATGGAAATGCGGGCTGCGTCCCGTGCTCTCGCGGCCTTTCCCTTCCTGCGACACGCCAAGCATGTGGGGCTGTTGACAGCGTTGCTGCTTGTCGCGGCGCTTGGCGTTGGCACAAGTCAAGGTGGACTGCGCTACGGAGTTGACTTCTCCGGTGGCGTAGCGGCACAAGTGCGTTTTGAACAAGCGGTAGAAGACACCGACATCGCGCACAGTCTGGACTCTTTGCGTCTGGAAGGCCTGACAACACAACAGTATGGGGATGACGGCAAGGTCTGGCTCCTGCGCTTTGCCCTGCCAGATCTGCCGGTGCAAGAGCTTGGCGAGCGCTTGCATACAAGCCTGCAAGCTGGTCTTGACACCCCCGTGAGCATGGACAAACTGGAGACTGTCGGGCCAAAAGTTGGCGACGATCTGCGCAATTCCGCGCTTGAAGCCATCTACTATGCCTTGTTGCTCATCACGATCTATATTTCTGGACGGTTTGAACAACGCTGGGGCACAGCCGCTCTGCTTGCGGGTGCTTTAACCGCAGTCATGATCGGTCTGCAATGGATGGGAATCGCCCTTGAATGGCGCATTCTTGTCTCGCTTGTGGTGGCGTTGTCTTTGTGCTGGCGGTTGCGGCTGTCGTTTGCAGCGGGTGCCATGATAAGTCTGCTGTTTGACGTGGCTACAACGACCAGTCTGCTGATTCTGCTCGGTCAAGAAATAGACCTCAATGTGGTTGCCGCACTTTTGACCATCATCGGCTATTCACTCAATGATACCATTGTTATTTTCGACCGTATCCGCGAGACGTTGCGCCGGGAAGACGGAACATCACCGCGCCCGCTCCCGGAAATCATTCAAGAAGCCCTTGGTCAGACCATGAGCCGCACCTTGCTCACTGCCGGAACAACGCTGGTTGCAGCCTGTGCGCTGTACCTGCTCGGTGGGCCGGTTATTCACGGTTTCGCGCTGACCATGCTTATAGGCGTTTTCATGGGAACCTTGTCTTCGTTGTTTGTCGCCGCGCCGTTGTTGCCTCTCTTTGGCGACACCCCGGCCTTCAAGGACGCTGTGACACTCGGCGTTTTTGAAAAACCGGGCGAAAACGGTGTCGTCTGACGCCGAAGACAGGCTTCAGGGAGCTGTTCTCCCGCATCCCATGAAGGGCGATGCCTAAAAGGCGCCGCCCCACAGGTGGAATCGGTCATCCCTCCAATCCGACCGATTCCCACAGGCAGTACCCCCATCCCCCCAACCGGGGTACTGCCATAATCTTTTTTGAGCCGGTGGCACTTTGGCCGGTGGCACTTTTGGCCGTTGGCAAGCAAGGGCGCTGCCCTTGCATCCCGCAAGGGGGCAAGCGCCCCCTTGACCCGCGTGAGGGGGCGTCTGCTTGCAAACGTCCTTGCCTTACGCCGGTTGCTCTGGGCCGCACAAGTCTGTTTCTTCGTCCCAGCGCACAGCTTCTTCAATACGTCTAGAAAGTTGATCCAGTCCTTCGCCCGTTGCCGCCGCCACAGGCAAGGCTTCAGGCCAGCGCGTGCGCAACGTTTCGCGGGTATCCTCTTCCAGCCGATCCCACTTATTGAGCAGCATGATTTGCGGGATCGCGTGGAGTTCCATATCCGCAAGAATCCCATCAACTGCGGCTATCTGACGATCCAGTTCAGGATGCGAAGCATCCGTCACATGGAGCAACAAATCCGCCGCTTCCAGCTCCTCAAGAGTCGCCTGAAACGCTTCTTTCAATTCTTTTGGGAGATTGCGAATGAAACCTACCGTATCCGCAAGCACCAGTTCCCGTTCCTTTGGCAAGCGCAGACGCCTTGTTGTGGGGTCAAGAGTGGCGAAGAGTTTGTCTTCAGCAAGCACTTCTGAACGGGTCAAGGCATTGAGCAACGTAGATTTGCCCGCATTGGTGTAGCCCACCAGCGCGACAACGGGCAAGCCCTGTCGCGCCCGACGCGCACGGGTAAACGCCCGCTGTTGGCGCAATCCATCGAGTTCCTTCCGAATCCGGGCGATACGGTCGCGTACCCGGCGCCTGTCGGTTTCGAGCTTGGTTTCGCCGGGGCCACGCCCGCCGATGCCGCCCATAAGCCTGTCCATCGCCCGATTGCGACCCACCAGACGCGGTTGCGTGTACTTGAGCTGCGCCATTTCCACTTGCAACCTGCCCGCACGAGTCGTAGCGCGTTGCGCAAAAATATCCAGAATGAGTTGGGTACGGTCAAGCACCTTGCGTTCGGTGATTTCCGAAAGGCTGTTCAGTTGCGCGGGGGTCAGCTCACCGTCAAAAACAATGAGCGAGGCTTGTCCCTGCAACGCCAGCACTTCAAGTTCTGCCAGCTTCCCCTTGCCCAAGATGTGCCGTGGATGCACACTTGCCACGCGCTGCACCAGTGTCCCCGTCACCACAAGGCCTGCTGTGCGCGCCAGTTCTCGCAGTTCCTCAATGTGGATTTCTTGTGTGGCACGGGGGAGAGAGGCCACAGACACGAGCACGGCTCTGGGACTGTCTCCAGCGTCTGCGGCTTCAGACAAGACCCGCGCCAGCTCCGCTTCAAGCGATTCCACTTCAGCGCTACAGTCAAGTTCCACTCTGTCCCACGCGGTCAAGGCATGAACGCGGTACGGTTCGCTGTCTGCGTTCGGCGGCAACAGGTGCCCGCTCTGAAAGCTCACGGGATCACCGTACTCATTCACAGTCAGCACCGAAACGCTGTCCAGACGCAAGAACAGCATGTCCATCAGGTCTTCTGGCGTCAGCCCGTCAGGTGACAGGTGGGTGTGCATGAGCCGAACCCCGCGCAAGCGGCTGGTTCCGGTTCGAGCACGAGAAAGCTCTGGAATCATAATGGAAGACGGCTCTCCCACAATGACCAGCTCCACCCGCCCCTGTCGATCAATGAGCAGACCGATTTGTCGCCCCAGCAACCGTGAGAGCGAGGCAAGCTCTCGCGCCTGCTCCGTCGTGTAGCCACCCAAAACAGGGTAGCGCCGCTGACCAAGGCGCGTGAGCGCTTTCATCTGGCTGGGTTTCAACCCCGCCGTATTCCCTTCCAATCGCATGGACACTCCTGAACGGGTGAGAAAAAACGAATCGGGGAAAGGAAAGGGGGAACCTGTTTCAAAAGGCTCCCCCTCCCGCAGATTTTCGCTCTAAAAGGGAACGTCATCCATGCCGCTGGCTTCGGAAGGGAAGGCGGGGCCAAGGTCTTCGTAATCATCCTGCCGGGGCTGCTGAGGCTGGCGTTGCTGTTGTGGACGAGCACCGCCACCACCAGCAGGTGGTGCAGCCGGACGGCGTGGTGCGGCGTACCCGCCTTCACTCCCGCCCATGCTCTGCTCACCGCCACCGCGTTTGTCAAGAAACTGCACGCGCTGTGACTTGATTTCGGTGGTGTAGCGATCCTGTCCTTGCTGATCCTGCCATTTGCGCGTTTGCAGGCTGCCCTCTACATACACGAGACTGCCCTTGGCAAGGTACTGCGCACAGTTTTCGGCGGACTTCTGAAAGACAGAGACGCGGTGCCATTCTGTACGCTCAACCTTGTTGCCTTCACGGTCAGTATAGCTTTCATCTGTAGCAACATTCAGACTGCAAATGGGGCTACCCGTCTGCGTATAGCGCAACTCAGGATCTCTGCCCAATCGTCCGATAATCATAACCTTATTCAGCATTGATAACTCCTTTTCAATCCTTTTCGCGGGGTGTTTTTCTCTTGTGCAACTGTTTCTGAAAAAACACCGTGTGCCTCACGCTCAGGGGACAAGCTGGTTTAACGCTGTCAGCGCGTCTTCAAGAGCGTCACTCAGCTTATTGGCCTCACGGGGTTCCCAGTCGGAAAGTGCGGTCTCAAGCTGATTTTTGATACTCACCGCAGTCGCAATGCCAGCACGGAGCGCTGACGCGGTTTTTTCAGGCCAGTTCTCAAAGAGCAGTCCGTTTGACAACGCGCTCACAAGCTCCAGCACCCCGTGTTTTTCCTCCAGATACGTCTCGTGCTCCCAAGCCAGCCGCACAAGCGCAGGCCATGCCTCTTCCACATCTTCTTCTCGATATGTCCACGCACTGACCCGAATCTGAAGGATTTTGCCCATTATTCCTGCTCCTGCCATTCGGTTTGCACTTTTTGCACCACTTCTTCGACCTGCTGAAGCTGATCCTTGGGGCAGATGCCGATAAGGGGGCGTCCTGCATCCACATTTTCATTGTGCTGAAAATAGACGGTATAGATAAGTCCTTCGGGGCCTGTGTAATACAGGGGCATTTCGCGCTTCATCCGGGAGACAATGAACAGCTCCATACCTTCATACACAGAAACCGAACGGCAACCCGAAACCTTGATCTTGGTGTCGATCTGCGGAACAAAATAATACTTCGCCCGTTCTGGCGCGGTGAACAGATTCAAGGCCTGCTGCAACAGGACATGCAGAACCTCTTCCTTGGATAAAAAATGGCGGATGGTGACAAGAGGCGTCCCCGCCTGCACAAAGCTCCCTTCCAGTTCCTGACACACCGCGCAGACTTCGCCTTTCTGGGTGGCGTTGATGGTCTTTGCGTTGCGCTCACGGTCGATGGTCGCGATGACGGTTCCCGGTTTTTCTTTCCATGTACCGGTCGCACCGGCAACTCTGTCCCCGATCCGCAACGAACCAAACGTCACAACGCCTGTATGCGGCGCAAAAATACGCAGTTCCTCGTAAGGTGAAGCCTTGATTTCATCAAGAAGACTCGTAACATCCAACATATAGGCTACTCTCTTTATCAAAGGAATCTTTTCTGTAACAGTAAGTGCATCGTACTACAGGAAAGCCACCCCACCACTCCCAGCACGTTCCGGGAAAGGGAGGGCGGGGGAGACTTTCTTCAGAGCGTTTTCCCCTCTCCCGATGCGGCCTGTCTTTCTCAAGCTACCGATAATACAAATTCCTGCCGCCCATGGTGGAGAGAACCTGCTTCAGATTGGCTCTGGCCTCACGGCGATCCCATACACCCTGAATGTGGCCTCGCGCCAGTGCCTTATACGCGCCGTGGTAGTTGGGTTCTGTGTCCATGCCCGTGGTTTCCTTGATAACACCGGGGCCAGCAAAGCCGAGGTTTGAGGAGCGCATCGCGTACTGGTACGGCGAACAGCCAAGGAAACTCGCCACAGGCCCGGCATAGGACTTGGTGTCGTAGAGCACAGTGTAGAGGCCACCAGCGTTGATGTAGCGCCGCACCGCCACGGTACAGCGGGGCATCTGGATGACCCCGTGTGTCCCTTCCTGAATACGGATGCCCGCCGTGCCGTGGACATAGGCAAGGAAGGGGTAGCGTTTCTTCGTGGCACGTTCGGCAGCTTCCACAAACTTGGTGCCTTCCGCCGCTCCCACCGAGCCACCTCGAAAACTCCCCACAAACATGGCAACAATCATCTTGGTGCCATCAAGGCGCGCTTCAAAGGTGATGCAGCCACTCTTGAGCTTTGTACGCTCCCGCGCCTCGGCAAGGCGAATGTCAAAGCCTTCAAAGCCCAGCGGATTGGCGGCTTCCACTTCGGTATTGAACTCGCGGACGGAATCTTCGTCAAAAACGTTCTTCACAAACCACTGGTATTCCATAGGGAAATGGTGACCGCACCAGGTACAGACCCCGGCAAACTCGCCGAACAGATCCGGTGCCCACAAGTCGAGACAGCCGTGCGTTGCCGCGTTAGGACAGGTGATCGCCCTGTCCTGCTTGGCACGCGGACTGATGTAATTCCATTTGCCTTTGCGGGATTCGGTTTCATCCCAATCCGAAAGGGTGGTCAACTCGCGCACGGTTTCAGGCTCAATCGAACGTGGCGATTTGGAAATCCGGCTGAAAGGTCGGGTGATGCGGGTCTTGAGCAGATGCAGTTCCGAGGTCATTTCATCCAGCACATAGCCGATCTTGCGCTGGTGCTTGGTGATCAGCGCGTATTTGATCCGTGCAGAAAGACTGCCCCACGACTCCCGCAAGCTGTTGCGCATCTTGTTCAGGAACGGACGCCGATCCACGCACGCCCCTTTCGACAGGCGGAGGAACTTTTTCTGCCGCTTTTGCACCAGCCGTTCCCGCGCCCCCTGACTCAGGTGCCAGCGCACATACATCTCATCAAGATTGAGATCATCACGGCTCAGGCGGCGCAACAACATGCCCCGAAACATGCCCATGCCGCGCACTGAAAGCACGGCTTCGTCCGTAGCCCGAATGACTTCCTGCCGCAACAAGCGGTAAAAATCATAATGATGCGGACGTGCGCCAAGGGTAGGTTCCTGAATGATCCTGTCAATATAGCCAAAGTCCAGATTGTCTTGTGCCGTGATGTGGAGTTGCGAGGCGCAAAAATCCACCAGCTCTGGAGTCGCACGTTGCCCGTTGCGCAGACGCCCTTCAATCGCGGCGGCACCTTCAGGAGAAATGACTGAATAGTAGCCGTGCGAGAACATGAGGCGGCGGTCGGCCAGCGAAATGGCTTCCGCACCCCCCGAACCGCCTTCAGAAAACACCGCCACCATCGGCACGGTCAGCCCTGCCATCTCATAGAGATTCTTGGCGATCTGCTGGGCAGCTCCCGGCGTGTCTTCAATGGGGAACGAACCGGGTGTGGAGACATAGGTGTGGATAGGAATCCCTTCTGTCTCTGCAACCTTCATGTATTGCAACGCCTTGGAGTTTCCCCACGGTTTGACAGAACCCCCGTTGCGAAATTCTTCGCCGTGTCCCTTTTCCTGCCCAATGACCATGATGAGCTGGTTGTAGGTCTTTTTCCCCCGGCGTCTGGTGATGGTAGCCCGTGCGATGAGCATTCCGGGGTCAATGCTGTGTTCTTCCTGACCGCCGATTTCGGTGAAGTTGTCGTAGACGTTTTCAAGGATGTCCCGCAGGCAGATGCGTTGCGGGTGCCGCACGATGCGCACCTTGTCCATGGGCTTCAGCTCACCTTCGAGCTTGCGTTCCATAAAGACAAACAGTTCTTCGAGTGTGCTCAGTTCCGCATCCGGGTCGGTCTGGATGCCTTCGGTAGCGCGGCGGAAGAAGTCGTTCAGGCGGCTGTGCAGGAGTTCAATGGATTCAGAGTGTTTGCCGTCAAAAATATCACGGATATAGTTGAGACGTTCGCTCAGATGGTGTGCTCTTTTTTCGATGTCCATACGCTGTCCATACGTCCGCTAGAAGCGGAGAATGCGGCCGGTGTTGGCCCGAAGGAAGTTGATGTTGGACTTCAGTTCGTCGCCGAGCTGGTTTTCACCCTGAAGGGTCAGCTCGTCAAGAAACTGGATGCCCCGTTCCCTTGCCTGCTCAAGATTTTCGCCCCAGATGATCGCAAGGGCAAGGTTGGGGTCAAATTCCGTCGGGATGTCATACGGTTCGTCGGTGGGTACATGGGTGTGCAAGGTCAGCCACGGGTGGCAAGGCCAGCCAAAGGCATCAATGCGCCCCACCCACGGCGTGAAGCGGTTGTCGGGGTCTTCGGCGATCAGACGGTATTCGATGCCCACGCCGTGGAACGACACATCGTCTTGCGTGTACCCAAGCGGTTCACCAAGGCCGATGCGGATCTGTTCGGCGATGATGTCAACGCCTTCCTGACCTTTGACTTTGGCGATACGCGCTGAAACGCCGTTTTCCACCTGAATGCGGGTGTTGACTTCCATCAGGAACGGGCTGCCGTCTTTGGTGACGATCCATTCCCAGGTGCCCACGTTGTCGTACCCCACTTCACGAGCCAGCGTCAGCGAATGCTTGATGATGTCCTCAAGAAGTTTACTCCCGTCAAACTCATATTCAATAGAAGACGGATCAAAGCCGGGGGCGACTTCGATGCGTTTTTGCAAACCTGTGGACTGGATGGAGCAGTTCCGGGTACCGAAATGGACGGGATTTTTGCCGGAACGATCGGACACAATCTGCACTTCAAGGTGGTTGAAGCCACAGATCCGTTGTTCGATGAGCACGCCCTCGTCCTTGAACTGGCGCAAGGCATAGCTACGGATACGGCGATAGACAGAGCGGAACTGGTCGATGTCATAGACTTCTTCAATGCCCATGCCCCCGCCCCCAGCCGAGGCCTTGACAAGCACCAGCGGGCGGGTGATGCCCTGCTGAATCTGAAAATCATAGAGGCTTCTGGCGACTTTTTCCGCTTCCATTTCATCATAGATAGGACGGTCAGAGCCGGGCACAGTAGGCACGTCAAGACTTCGCGCCAGCCGTTTGGTGTTGATTTTGTCGCCAAGATCCCGGATAACGCGCCACGAGGGGCCTATGAACAGCAGCTTGCGGTCTCTTGTCGTCACCCGGCGGGCAAAGCGGAAATCTTCCGCAAAAAACCCGTATCCGGGATGGATGGCTGTGGCTCCGGCATCGTCGGCAACGGACAAAATCTCGTTGGCGTCATGGTACGAGGCGACCTGATACAGGGATTTTTCCCCGCCCAGTTCCCGCGCAATGCGCACATGCCCTGAATGGATATCTTCCGCTGTATGCACGCACACGAAATCCAGCCCCAGCTTCTGACAGGCCTGAACGATGCGCACGGCAATCTCTCCCCGGTTAGCAACCAGGATTTTATGCTCTTTTCTCTCCACCGCGGTACCTCATAAAAGTTTTTGCCGCGCACTCGGAACAAGTGCGAACGGGAAATGAGGAGTCTGCCAAACGCAAGCGTTCCTTGCAAGCAAACGAGCTGGGGCACTGCCCCATTCCTCAGCGAGTCTGAGAGTATCGCCCAAATCGGGTAGGTTGGCAATGCGCCTTTGTGAGGAAAAAGCGTTTTTTCCGCCCTTACAGGCTTTACTTTTCGGCAAGGGTATCTCATAGGGTACCTGTACGCACTTTCTGACTTCAAACCCTCGCAAGGAAAACGCGCATGGAACCGACAACGGATATGCTGACCGGGCTGATCGCTCTTTTGCCTGCGCTTGTGGGCGTATGGGGACAACTGGCGTTGCTTGGCGTGCCGTTGTGTCTGTTTCTGGCAACAGCCATGCTCCCGTTTATCGTGCTGTGTGGGCTTATCTGTGCTCGTTTTGGGCGCAGGAGTCTGTACGAACGCAGCTCTCGCCAGCTTGCGGGGCTTGCCAACATCCTGAACTGGCTTTTCCTTGGCTGTGCGAGTGCGGGCTTTTTTGTCGCTCGTTCGCAACTTGAAGCCCTGCATGGGTGGTATCTTCTGAGCGCGTATGTGCTGCTTGGACTGCTTTTGAGTGGAACCTTGCTCTGGACAGGGGTTGCCATTGCGTGGAAGCCTCTGCGCAAGGTTCCGTGTCTGCACGGTATGCTTGCCTTTCTCGCTGGCTCCTGCATTGCTGCTGTCCCGCTTGGGGGGCTTCTTGCCGCACGAGTTCTTCTTCAAGGTAGTGTCTTTCCGCTGCAAAGTGAATGGCAGACCTGTACAGAACTGGTGGCGTTGCTCTTGCCCTCGCTCCCCATCTGGTCTGATCCTTTCTGGTTGCTGGCTCTGTTGGTACACTTTCTGGAAGCCGCTGCTGCCGGAGGTGTGGGCTTGCTCTGGTTGATTTTCCGCCGTCATGTGGACGATTTTGGACGACTACTACGCCTTTGCCGCGAACTGGTGCGGAGAATGGGGTACCTATGGCGGATGGATTGCGTTCCTCATGGCTTGCGCTGTGCTCTGGATTGCCACAGTACGCGGTGTCGTGCCAGAAACGCCCCCCATGCTGGTGTTCATCGCCGGGACGCTCATCCCTCTCTGCGTCTCTGCGATTCTCTGGACAACCATAGCCCGCAGCACCAACCCCATGCGCCGCAAGATCAGCATGGCGTTTGCCCTGCTGCTCTACGTCGCCGCCATCGCCAGCGGTGGTGCGTTGATAGTTGTCTACTAGAGCTAAAAACGCTGTACGCCAGAGGCTCACCCTTCCAGCGCGCTCAAGGTGTCTACAACAAGCGTAGGCTGGCGTTTAAGGGCGGGGAGATCGGCGCGGGTTGCTTCGCCGCTGAGTACAAGGATAAAATCAATTCCCGCGTTTTCTGCAAGCCGTTTGTCTGTACTCAGGCGATCGCCGACCATCACCATATCCTTGCGCTCGTATTGAGTGAGGAGTGACCCCAGAACAGCGGGATCAGGCTTTCCAAAGATGTGTTCAGGACGCCTGCCTGTGGCTGTTTCGTACAGCGCGAGAAAACTTCCCACATCCGGGAGTGGCCCCTCTGGCGATGGGCACACAAGATCAGGGTGCGTCGCCAAAAAAGCCACGTCAGCACGTTGCAGCAACAACGCCGAGCGTGACAGTTTTTCGTATGTAAGTTCCGTATCATACGCCAGTACAACAGCTTCAGCAAAAGCGTGGGAAGACGCTTCAAGCACCGTAAGCTCAGGCATCTGTCCCTTGAGACACGCGACAAAATCCCGGTTTCCCACAGGATACACGGAGCGAATCCCCCGTTCTCGCAAATGCGCGACAAGCGGCGTTATCGGTGAAAGAATCTGTTCCAGGGTGGCTGGAATACCCAGCTTATGCAGCTTTTCCACATAGGTAGCAGGCGCTTTTGAGGTGTTGTTGCTGAGAAAATGAAAATCCGTACTCTCCCAGTGCCGCACGATAAAATCAAGCGTACCCTGAATGGGCAGATCGCCGAGATAGACGGTTCCGTCCAGATCGAGCACAAAGCATTTTTTTGTGAGCATGACAGCTTTTCCTTGCGCGGAATGGTTCGTTTGCGAAAAAAAAGGAGCATACGAAGGTTTTAAACCCGTGTCCAGAGGTCGTGCCGCCTCCAGGCACACAACAAGTGACGGTTGCAAAAAAGGCTGTTGCCGGAACCACCACCTATAGGGTACGATGATGATGTTATTTGGAAAAACGCCGTGAAAACTAGCCTTCCTGATCCTGCGGCGGATTTCTTCCATCCGATGAGGAACGCATGAGCAAAACGTCCGCACGTCACCAGTCTCTCCAGAAATTTCTGTCCTCGCGTGGCTACGCCACCATTGAAGAACTGGCTCGTCATTTTGAGGTCACACCTCAGACTGTCCGCAAGGATATCAACAGGTTAGCAAAAGAAGGCAAGGTACAGCGCTTTCACGGCGGTGCGGGCAGCATCTCCGGTTCCGAAAATATTTTGTATGATGAACGAAAAAGCATCTGTCTTGAAGAAAAAAAACGCATCGGTGCTCTGCTTGCCGCGCATATTCCAGATGGGGCGTCTGTCTGCATCAACATCGGCACGACCACCGAAGAAGCCGCACGAGCGCTTCTCGAACACAAACAGTTGCGCGTTGTCACCAACAGTCTCAATGTAGCCTCTATCTGCGCACGCAACCCCTCGTTTGACGTGGTGATCGCGTGTGGCACTGTGCGACACCGGGACAATGGCATTGTGGGTGCCAGCGCAGAACGCTTCATGCGTGAATTTCGAGTGGATTATGGGATCATTGGGATTTCTGGCATCGACGATTTTGGGAATCTGCTGGACTTCGATTACCGTGAAGTCGCCGTAGCCCGCACCATCATTGAATGCTCGCGCCGCGTGTTTCTGGTGACAGACAGTTCCAAATTCGGACGTCCGGCCATGGTGCGCGTGGGGCATCTTTCGGATCTGAACACCCTCTTCACCTGCGCCCCCCTCGCGCCACAATGGGAAGCCCTGATCCGCGAAGCCGGCGTTGAACTCCTCATCGCGTAGGGGGGGAAAGCAGGGGCGTTGCCCCTGCACCCCAGCAGGGCGCTGCCCTGCACCCGCAAGGGGCGAGCCGCCCCTTGACCCGGCGTGTT
>JAVVPW010000014.1:1771-23226 GCA_036655575.1 Bilophila sp. | reverse complement strand
CGGTGGAAGAGCTGACGCGTCTTCGGGTAAAACTGAGTGAAAACGGCGGCGAGTTTCTCGTTGTCAAGAACACTCTGGCGCGAATAGCCCTCACCGACGGTATGCACGACCCTATCAAGGGTATGTTCAAGGAAAACTGCGGTCTCGCTTTTGCCTCCGGTGATCCGGTTGCGGTTGCTAAGGCTGTCAGTGAATTTGCCAAGACCAGCAAACTGTTCAGTATCCGCCACGGTAGCCTTGATGGCAAACCGCTTTCCGCCGCTCAGGTTGAAAGCCTTGCCAAGCTCCCCAGCAGACCAGAACTGCTTGCACAGGTTCTTGGAACCATGAACGCCGTGCCTACGAGTTTCGTATCCCTGTTTGCCAATATGGTTCGGCCTCTTATGTACGCCCTCAAGGCTATCGAAGAGAAAAAAGCCGCCTAAAGGCAATCCCAATCAACCAAGCCAACGATTTAAAGGAGCAATCCCATGTCCGTTACCAAAGAACAAGTTGTTGAATTCATCGCCAACATGACCGTGCTGGAACTCTCTGAGTTCATCAAAGAACTCGAAGAAAAGTTTGGCGTGTCCGCCGCTGCTCCGGCTATGGGTATGATGATGGCTGCCCCCGCTGCCGCCGCTGAAGAAGTCGAAGAAAAGACTGAATTCGACGTCATCCTGAAAGAAACCGGCGCCAACAAGATCGGCGTTATCAAGGTTGTCCGCGCTCTGACAGGTCTCGGCCTGAAGGAAGCCAAAGATAAGGTTGACGGCGCTCCTTCCACTGTGAAAGAAGCTGTCTCCAAGGACGAAGCCGAAGAAGCCAAGAAGCAGCTGACCGAAGCCGGTGCTGTTGCTGAAATCAAGTAACTTAGGCTTTAACGTTTTAAGGCGGTGCAGCGTTTTCTTTCGCTGCACCGCCTTTTTTTGTGTCATGTCTTTTGAAACCTACAGCGTTTCAAAAACACGCTGCTTACGAGGCGGCCTTGGCGTGGCAGGGCTTGCAACCAGCAAAGGTAGCCTTCAGCGCAGGGTTTTCCTTGGCGAGCTTCTGGTGGCACCCTACGCAAGACTTTTCTGAAGTCTTCTGGTGCAGAGCCTGATAGTAGCTGTGTTCTGACTTGTCTTTCTTGTCCAGAATGTTGTGACAGCCTTCTGAGGCACAGGAGACGTATGTTTTTTGATCCTGTGTTGCCTTGTGGTGGCAGAACGCACACTTTTGATCTTTGTGCGTTGCGTGGTTGAACGTAACGTGCTTCTTGGCATCGCCCGTCTTTTCCATAAGGATAGGCTTTTCGATGAGAGCCTTCATTTCTGGCGTAACAGCCGGATCTTCAGCCCAGACAGGGAACGAAAACACAAGAATCCCACACAGACACAGCAACGCTCTCTTCATGTTCTTCTCCTCCTTGCCATTGTTCGGCACGATTCTAGTGACGTCAATGGGTTATAGATATTACGCCTTGTGTTCTCCTTGAAGCCAGATCAAGGTACAGAGGCGTTGCTGTGTGCCTTGCGCGTCTTTTTGGTGGACGCACACGGCACACAGAGAAACACATGGTTATCCCTCCCAGAGCCAACGCCTGAGAGAAGTAGCGGTACGCTGCTCTAGCAGGGGAGAGCGCCCGGAATGCTGACGATGAAGGTGCTTCCTTCCCCAAGGGTGGATTCTACCTCTATCCGACCGGCGTGTTGCAGGACTATTTGTCTGGAAACGTAGAGGCCGATGCCTGTTCCGCCACTTCCTTTGGATGAAAAGAAGAGCGTGAACAGTTTGGCTCTGATTTCTTCAGGCATTCCGGTACCGTTGTCGCTGATCCGAAATTCGATCTGCTCTTGCATCCGGCGGACGGTGAGGCGCACCTGATGCGGCGTTTTGCTGTCCGCACGACAGGCATCAATGGCGTTTTCCACAAGATTGACCAGCGCAGCATGGAGAATCGCTCCGTCAGCGTCCAGACATCCGGTGTCTTCCTCGGCCTTGACTTCCAGTTCTACACCGGATTCGCTGGCTCGGTCGGTCACTGTCGCCGCAACCGAGCGCACCAGCTCCACAGGATCAATACGGCTTGTTTCTAGCTGACGTTCTTTAGAAAAATACAGAATATCAAGCACCAGCTTGCGCAATTTGGAAACCATCTGCCGTAAATCCCGCAAGGAGTCTTCAATCCGCACCGCGTCACCCTTGGCAATCCCGGAACCGATTCGGTACACCGTGCCATCAAGTGCCGTCAGCATCCCCTTGATACCGTGCGCGGTTGACCCCATGAGCAGACCAAGAGAAGACAAACGATCCTGTAATTGCCGTAACTCGCTGATGTCAACAGACATCTCGATAAATTCACGCACCGCGCCAGACGTATCTCGCAGCGGCGTTGTCCAGACAAGCATTGTCAGGGGGCGCCCCTGCTGATCGAGGACGACCTTTTCAACCTGTCCCGTGTTTGTGGTTGCCTGCATGGGGCAATCTTCGCACCGCGCTGCTGAACCCGCAAAGACCTCATAGCACTGCTTCCCACCGGGTTCACCAAAGGTTTTTTTGAACGCTTTGTTGGCTTCCTGAATGCGGTGCTCGTTGTCGATGACGGCGATGTGGCAGGGACTTTCTTCAAACAACTGGCGGAAGCGCTCACGGGTCATGCGGAGTTCTTCACGCAGACGGCGGCTTTCCAGCTCGTCAACGGAGAGTTCCAGCACCAGCTCGATCTCCCCATCGTTGTTGAGAATAGGCGCTGTGTGTACCAGCACCGGGATTTCCGTACCGTTTTTGCCCCGGAGCACCTGCTCACTCCGAGAACCCCGACCTTCAAGAATAGCCAGCTCCACGGGAAGCATCTGCTCACCGTTTGTGATGTACGGTTCCGCGCTAGGGTGCCCTACGAGATTGCCCAGTCGTTCGCGGTATAAATCGTTGACGGTGATGATCTGCATGGATCTATCGTGTACCGCAATAAAACACGGCAATTCATTGAAAGCCTGCTGATCCCCAGCCATGACGGAACTCAGCGCCCGCAAACCAACAGCAAAGCCATCCACAGCCTGACGCGCCGCGAGTTTGCGCTCGGCCTCAATCAGTTGGGCGGATTTTTTCCGAATCAGCGCTTCCAGACTGGCGGTGTGCTCTCGAAGGCGCTCGTGCAACGCCAGACGCGCCCGCGCCCGTTCCAGTGAAATGAGCAACAAATCGTCATTGATGGGCTTGGTGATGAAATCGGACGCTTCCAGTTTCAAACCCTGAATCGCCATATCCATATCAGCGTGTCCAGAAATAAGAATGACTTCTGTTTCTGGGGCGATCTGTTTGAGCTGTCGGAGCAATTCCAGCCCAGAAATACCGGGCATCTTGATGTCCGTAAGCACGATAGGAAAAGGTTTTTCGGCAAAAAGTTGGAGAGCTGCTTCGCCCGATTCCACCGTGGTGACCGTGTACCCGGCGTCGCGCAGGGAAATACCCATCACGGTTCGGATACCTTTTTCGTCATCCACCAACAAAATGGAGCAAGACGCATCCGGTTGCGTTCTCAGAATCGTTCCGTCAGCAGGTGAACTGTTGTCTTTTTCTGGCATGGGCTACTCCCTTATTCGACAGGCTACGCATTCGGTATATTTACTTTTCTACTGGCAACAGGGGGATTTCCATACAAAATTGTGTGCGCACGCCCGGTACAGATGTCCATGTGAGCTGACCGTCCATTTCAAGCACTGTTCTGCGTGTTCCCAAAAGACCAAAGCCGGTTCCATCGGGCTTGGTGGTGAACAGCCCTTCTTGCAGACGCTGACTCGCTTCGGCACTCAGCCCCAGACCGTTGTCCTCTACGGTATAGACAAGCATGTTGTCTCGCCGGGTCACAGCAACAGTCACGTTTGCGTCTCCCTCTCGCTGTCCGAGAGGTGGAAAGGCCTCCAGCGCGTTGTTGACAAGATTGCTGAGGCAAGACGCCACTCTGGATCTGTCAAGGCGCACCAGCGAAGGAAGCGCCGCGACCACAGGCGCAAGGTGCAAACCAACAGCAAGGCTCATGGCGCGCCCCTGCAACGAGGCTACCGAGTGCTTCGCCGGGAAGAGAGGATCAAGAACTTCCTGCTGTTGTTTCGGACTGTTACCAGATGTAAGTAAAGAAAGCAATTGATCCCGAACCGTGGCGATGTCGTTTCGCAACATGCTCCAGCCAGCCTCAAGCTGTTGCAGTCTGCCTTGTTGCAGTCCGTTTTCTATCACATAGAGTGAGCCTTCCAACGCTGCTGCACTGTTCTTGATGCCGTGCGCCATGTTTGCGACCGCTTCCCCCACCGCTGCCACGCGGTGTACGTCCAGCAATTCGCGGGTACGCGCCGCGACCAGCTCTTCCAGATGCCGGGTGTGCAGGGCGAGTGCCTCGTGCAACCGACAGGTTTCGGCACAGCGTTGGAGCGCGTGTTCGAGCAGATCCGCATTGACGGGCTTGGTGATGAAATCGACCGCGCCCAGACGCAGACAGAGCACCGTATTGTCCATGTCCCCGTGTCCTGTAATCATAATAACCTGCGTCTCTGGCCAGCGCTCCCGCACCGTGCGCAAAAACGCGATGCCACCCATGCCGGGCATCCGAATATCCGAAACCACCAGCGGAAACGTTTCCTGTTCACAACAAGCCAGTGCCGCTTCAGCCGTCTCAGCGCAGTGAACCCGGTACCCAAAATCTTCAATCAGGGTACCGAGCACCATCCGAATACCCGATTCGTCATCAACAAGAAGCACCGAGAGGGGCGTGGTTGTTCCGGTCATGCCGGCACTCCTTGATCCTCTGCCAAAACCTCGGAGGGCGTCTCTTGTTGTGACACCGGTGTTTTGCCAGCGGCAGGAAAAGCGATCTCAAATTGAGCGCCGCCCTCGGCACGGTTGCAGACGGTAATGGAACCACCAAAATCTTTTATCAAGCCGTAAATAATGGACAAACCCAAGCCTGTTCCTTTTCCTACAGCCTTGGTTGTAAAAAACGGCTCAAAAATTTTATGCCGCAGGTGATCCGGGACACCGGTTCCTGTATCCCAGACAACAAGCACAACGGTGTTCACGACTTCATGCGTTTGTAAACCGATTTTTTGCGGATTTTCGGGGTTGTCCCGGTGGCAATCTTCCACCGCGTCACGCGCATTGAGCACCAGATTGACGATGATCTGTTCTAGCCTGTTGGGAATAGCCCGCACAAGGGAGACTGTCGGGTCAAGCTCCAGTTCAAGCGTGATGCCGTGTACAGCCAGTTGTCGCCCGAACAGATCGCAGGCATGGCGCACTCTGTCATTGATATTGACATCTTGTAACGTCACATCAGATTTGCGTCCAAAAGCCCGCATATGGTTGATGATGTCACTGGCTCGATCCACCTGCTCGTTCATTTCCTGTGACATTTCAAGGAGATGCTCCAGAGGAACAGCTCCGTCGCGCTGCATCTTGCGCAAAAAATAGGAAACCGCACCCTTGATGACGGTCAAGGGTTGATTCAGCTCGTGTGCCACGCCGGTTGCCATCTCACCAAGGGTGGTCATCTTTCCGGCTTGAATCAATTTTTGTTCCATTTCAAGACGTTCTGTACAGTCTGCCGCGCACAGGATGCGCACCTGCCGGTTTTCCACCACCGCAGTTGCCGAGCGAATGTCCACCAGAATCGGCGTTCCGTCCGCACGCACCGTTGTAACGCCGGAAAAAACAGTGAACGCCTTGAGCTGCGAGGCGTACTGCTCTCGTTCCGCAGGCACAAACAATTCCAGAATGCTGTTTCCGATCAGCTCCCGCCGAGCTTTGTTGTACATTTTTACTGAAGCGGGATTGCAGTCAAGAATGATAAGCGTGTCCGCATCCAGAGAAAAGACCGCGTTGGGCATACTGTCAAAAATGGCTTTGTGTGCCTGCTCTGAATGCTGAAGCTTGTTTTGAAGCGTATGGATGAGCGTCATGTCAATGCTCATTTCCATAACGGAAGTGATGGTTCCTGTCTCGTCACGCAGAGGAATGGTCTGCACAAACCAGTAATCTCGTGTTCCGTCAGGATTGAGCCGACTTTCTTGATTGCACTGCGTGAGTCCTTCCGTCCATGTCCGGGCTACAGAACAGTCCGGGCAGGGCGTTGACCGCCCCTTATAGACTTCGTAACAGGTTTTCCCTTGTTCTGGCGCAAAACGAACGGCAAACTGATTGTTCCAGCGCAGGAGTTTGAACGCTTTGTCCTGTACGGACAGGCTACAGGGCACAAGATCAAAAAGAATCTGGTATTCTCGTGTCTTGCAGATGATTTCTGCGCGCTGTTGCTGTAGTTTTTCCCCAAGGGAGACGATGGAACGTTCGAGCTGCCCTATTTCATCCTGACGCAGCATATCAGGCAGAGAAACAGTCTCCCCAAGCGCGATCCGCTGAATCGCCGCTTGCATACTGCCAAAAGGCTGAATGACGGCCTTGTGCAGCCCCACAATCAAGGCACAAACCGTCGTCAGCATCGTTGCTCCAGCAAGCAGGAGCGTTGTTTGCGCTGTAAAAAAAACCTGCTCACCACTGTGCAACAGGCCTGTCACGACAATGCCAACCGCACAAGCCCCAAAGACAAGCACAGGCACAACGACAATGCCGAGCATTTTACCGATCAGACTTTGTCTAGTACACCACACGGCACTGCCTTTGTCTGTTCTTCGGCAAGACAACTTTCGTCCATATTCTCAGCCAGAGATTCTAGTGTGATAGAATCAAAAACCGTAAACATCGCACGTTCACCCTCCTGCCAGACCGAACGCATCTTGCAGGTTTTGACTTTTGAACAGGCGTCTTGATCGGACAGGCAACGGGTAAGAGACACTCGCTCTTCCAGACTGCGCACCATGTCGCCTACAGTTATCTGGCACGGCGGTTTGCTCAAGGTATAGCCGCCGTTGCGCCCCCTGTAGCCAACAATAAGTTTTGCTCGGCGCAACTTGTTTGCTATCTTTTCCAGATAATTTTTTGATATATTGAGTCTTGTTGCAATATCCTGCATCAGCATTGTCCTTTTCCCATAGTAAAAGGACAATGCTATCATCAGACGGACACCATAACGTGTTTCTTTAAGAAGTTGCATGTTCCATCTTCCTTATATGAAGCAGAACATTCCAACCTTTCTGAAGTGTTTGCGTTCTGTTCATGCGCCGGTGTGAGGAGGCATTTCTTTATCGTGCATAGCAGACTGCAAGGCTTCTTCAGATCTGAAGACAGATTCCACAATCTTGAGAAGCTGCTCAGGATCAAAAGGCTTGGCAAGACTTGCCACTGCGTTGCGAATAGCAAGGTGGATACCCTGCAAGCCGCTGATGATGATGACAGGCATGTCCTTAAATTCGGGCAACAGTGTCATCTTGCGGTAAAAACGCGGCCCCCATTCGTCGGGCATTTCCATGTCCAGCGTCACGAGATCGGGGTGTTCCTGCTTCAGAACATCCAGTGCTTCACGCACATTGGAAGCAGAGCAGGTTGCATAGCCATTGTCTGACAGAACTTCGGAAATGTATTTGACGATATACGGGTCATCATCGACAATAAGAATCTTCTTGACCATAACAATCACTCCTTATGTGCAACGGTATAGGCATTCCCGGACAGCAGTTGCTGCACAGTAGACACTATCTGTTCGGGAGACACGGGTTTTTCCAGACAAGCAGCCGGCTCCGGCATATCTCCCAAGGACAGCCGCAGGATATTGAGCGCGTGCTCTCGCACGGATACCGGGACGGCTGAAAGCATAACAACAGGTATGGTTTTCCATATTTCATGCCGACACAGCGCTTCATACAGTGTCAGACCACCTTTTTCCGGCATCATCACATCGAGCGTGATGCAGTTTGGCGTCCAGTCCTGCAAGACAGACAGAGCCTCTATCCCGTTGCGTGCAACTTTCACTTCATACCCGTTGTTTTCCAACAGTAAACGGATAAAATAGCGAAAATGCATCTCGTCATCTACAACAAGGATACGTCCCTTGTCCATGCTGGTTACTCCAGCTTGTCTTGTCTGGTCACGCTCGCTACAGGGCAGGCAGAGCGCAAGACCACCTGTTCTACTGTAGAACCAATGTCAGCATCTTCTATCGACAAATCCTTAGAATGGTGCGCCATGACGATAAGATCCGCTCCATTCTCTCTGGCAACCTTGAGGATTTCCATATACGGCACACCCTCACGCACGAGGATCTCGTAGTTGCTGAATTTGCCCATGCGTGAAACGTATTCTTTTTCAATACGTTCCTTCATTTTTTGCTCACGGCGTTCGATCTCGGACTGATCCAGCCCCATGCCCGTGCTTCCCAGATCAACCGCGTGTACCAGATACAGTTTGGCTTCCAGCTCCATAGCTGTTTGTAAAGCAAAGGTAAACGCCGCGTCAGCGCATTCTGAGAAGTCTGTACAGAACACAATGTTGGAAAAGAGATGCCAACAGGTGGTGCAGGGCCGGTTCACAATGAACACAGGGCACCGTGCCCGGCGGGCTACTTCACGCACCGTGTTGCCAACAATGGTGCGCAACCGTGCTGCATTAGGATCACCGGGAGTGCTACTCGCGCCCATGACAATGAGATCGGGGTTGATCTTGCGTGCCAGACGCAAGAGTTCTGTAGACGGAATCCCCACGGTGGTTTCCATCGTAAAAGGACGGGTACAGGCCTTGATTTGTTCACTATACGTCGTGCGCAGTTCCTCAAGAACCCATTCCTGATAGGACGCATCGGCCTGTTCTGAGCACCCGCTCCGAACGTCCACAATGTCATGGCTAAACCCACGCGAGGGCAGGCCGTAACAATGAAACATCGTCAGCGAGGCTTGTTGGCGTTCTGTCAGGTCAAAAGCCAGCTTGGCCGCATTGTCACTTCCCGGTGTCCCGGACGTCGCAAACAGGATACGATTAAACACTGACCCCTCCTTTCAGGTTGCAAGCCATGGAACCCCCTTGAAAGCTCAGTTCCCAGCCCACACTCTCCACAAGCTCAAACAACGTAAACGATGTAGCACAGTTCCACGGAACAGCGTCTGCCATAAGGATGTGGCGCGCTCCACCCAGACACAACGGTACGTCCAGCATATCCCGCAGCCGCAAGAAGCGAAGTTCCGGCAAGGCGTCGCCCTGCCCTGCGAAGGCCAGATACACGTCAACTCTCGGTACACCTGGGTACCCCGTTATCTCAATCCGTTTTTCCAGTTCGAGACGCTGAAGTCCGGGATACGCACAGCCTGCATCAGGGCAGTCTTCCAGTTGCAACATGCCCTCGGACAGACTCGGCACAAGCTCTAGCAACAACGGATAGCGGCGAAGCAGCGCGAAAAAGGATCGCAAGCAACACGCCTCATCCAGTTCAAGAACCATACGCAAGGCGCCCAGACCGTTTCCAGACAGCAACCCGGCAGCGTCAAACAGCCGACCATCAGGTTTCAGACACACGGTATCCATGTCAATCTACAGCCACTTGCATGTAAAAACCTTTACTTGTGGCATTCTCCACACGCTGTGGGGCCTTTGTCTGTCTTCATATGACAGAAGATACACTGCTGGTGATAGGCACGTCTGAGAGGCGTCAGGTTTCCCTTGGCCTTAACAGCGTGACATTCCGAGCAAGGCGTTCCTTCACTGCTTGTTTTCAGATCAATGACGCCTTTTTCTCCACTGTGATGGCACACAACACAGTTTTCTGCAAGGCCAGCTTTTTCATTATGCGCATCGTGATCAAAAACCACTTTAGAGCGCGTATACGGTGCGAGTTCTGGCGGTTCAATCGTCAGAGCGGAAGCACTGCCGTACAAGACGAAAAACAACATCGCTACCAGCGGCAGGATGCGAAAAGAAGATACAATCTGTGGTTTGGTCATGGAGAGCCTCACTCAGTATACAATCAGATCCTGTTGCATGTAAAAATACTCCAGTTTACGCTTTTTCAAGCGTAAACTGGAATCAACCTTACGCTGAAGTGGGTTTTTCCATCAATTGATAGATGAGATCCCCAAGGAATTTTGTTTCCATGTTCAGCTTATTGTGTTTGATAATGTCTTCCAGCCCACCGTGGCAGTTGTGGCACGGCGCAATAAGCACATGCACACCCGTAGCACGGAGTTGATCGGCCTTGACTTTATTGCCTTCCATCCGCACGCTTTTGAATGGAGGGCCACAGTTGATGACGCCGCCGCCTGCGCTACAACAGAAGTTGTGCTCACGATTCGGGGTCATTTCCACCACATTGGAACACAACTGGTGTACAACATCCCGGAGTTTATCCCCAAGGCCACGTCCACGAATGGTGTTACACGGGTCATGAATGGTCACTGGCTCTTCAAACTTGACAGGAATGCGTATTTTCCCTTCGTTCAGCAGTTCCCAGAAGAACTCAATGGCGTGAACGACTGGAACAGGAGAGTCTTTCCATGAAAGCCAACGGTTCCCCTGATCGTAGACTGAACGGAATGCGTGTCCGCATTCGCCCATGACAATGCGCTTTACCCGCAACTTCTGTGCCAGCTCAAAATGCGCCCGCTTGATGCGTCCCATCATTTCGTAATCACCAGTGAACATGCACATGTCACTGTTGTCCCATCCCGGCTTGGTGGGCATTGTCCAGTTGCAGCCTGCCTGATGGAAAATAGCCGCAGCCTGATAGATGAGCTGGGTACGGAATTTGGGTTCCGGTGCGATGACCGAATACATAAAGTCCGCACCTTCTACGCCAAGCGGAATCCGAAGATCAGGAAATTCATCACGAGCTTCTTCTTCCTGCCACAAGAGACTGTCAAGCCACTCGTCTTCCCGCACCCACATCTGGTTGAAGGTAGCAGAATGACTGTTCGCCGTGTCCTGAATAAAGGCAGGCACCATGCCAAGTTTGCTACAAATACGTCTGACAAGACTTATCAGATACGCAATGTCAAGGCCGACTGGGCAATAGTGGATACAGCGACGACACATGTTGCATTCGGTAAAGGCGATCTGTGCCATGCCATACAGTTGGTCAGGCGTGATCTTGCCCTTGTCGCGGATCATCTTGAACAGTGTTTTATCCAGTTTGCCAACTGGCGTATAGGAAGGATCGTCTGGATGCGAAAGGCTGAAATGGCACGCTTGTGCGCACGCACCGCAACGCATACAGGTTTCTTCATAAATCTTGACTTTTGCGCCGACTTCGCCTTTCAGAACATCTCGGATAACCTTGGTGATCTGGTCTGGAGTGATGCTCTTGCGCGCCAGCTCAAGATTGGCGTCTTCAATTTTGCGTTCTTCAATACCCATAGCCGATTCTCCTACCAGTCACAGGTTCGCCGCACACCTATGGACTCAGAACCCATATAGGCACGGGTAAACGGAATAAGAAAGGCATGGCTCAGTCGAGTAAAAGGCAGACAGACAAGCAGGCCTTCAGCAAAAAGTACATGAAGCAAAGAAAACAACGGTTCTTGCCCCCATCCGTGTGCAGCCGCAAAGCCGCTTACCAGCAAACAGCTGACAATGACGAGAGAGAACCAGTCTGCTCGTCTTGTGACCTGACTTGCAGCAGGCACTGCCAGCCGCCGCCAACCCAGAACCAGACAAGCAAGAATGGCGCAAATGGTAATGGCATCCGCAACACCATCAGGCAGTGAAGGGAGTGAAAAACCAAAGTTGTAGTCCCACATGACGTTGTGGGCGGAATAGAACAACGCCGTGCAGAGCAAACCAAGGTGGAGCACAAACGTTGCGACCGTCAACAAGGGGTTAGAGCGCCAGCCCAGACTTCCAAAAGGCATGGCCCAGTGGAAAAAGGAAATCAGGCCGCATTTCAGATCGAAGTAGGCAAGTGAGGAAGCGTCCTTAGCTTGTGCCAGACGCGCTAGCGACCAGAGCCGCCACACCATCCCGCCAATGAAGATACCCCATGCCAGCCATGCCAGTGGGCCGACAGCAAAATTATAGAATACGTTCATAGTAGTTCCTTTCAATCCACGTTCACGGTGTGCCGATAAAAGACCCCATCCCGAACCGAACAGAACAGAAGAACGTTTCCATCGGGACTAAAAGAGGGTGTCCAGACCTGATCCAGATTATCGGCAACGGTTTTTCCATCCACAACCATGGCGTATTTCGCGCCGCGTTGCACACGAACAGCCAGATGACGACTCTGCGGATCAAAAACAGGCGCCCACGCCATATCATAGACGTCGCTCCAGGGCGCGCCATCTACAAGCACCTGGAAACGAGCGTTGCTCTGGCTGCCAAGGGCTGCGGCTCTTGTACCGTCTGGAGAAACCACCAGATCTGTCACAGAAGGAAAGCGACATTTCCAGGGCTGCCCATCACCAACAACAGTGAACGCACCGTAGGTTGGAGCTGCAATAGCCCAGATGTGCTTGTCAACAGCAACAGGACTCCAGCACTGGCTGAAGGTTGGCTTCCAGATCATGGAACCGTTGTGGGCAAGACCCCACGCGCCGCCTTTGCGAACCGGAGCGATGCAGGCACCAGACTCTGGTTCAAAGCAAGGTTCCCATGCGCACGAGAAGGTCTCGTCCCAGCATTGACCGTTCACGGCAATCGTATACTCGTAGGGTGTCAACCGAACTGTACAGGCTGCGCGGTGTTCATCCGCATCAAAGCAAGGAGACCATGCGTTGAGATACGTCTCTTCCCACGGGGTTCCGTCTACAGCTACTGTAAAGATTTTCTTTCCAAAGCCGTCCAGATCTGCCTGTCCCAGCGATTTTGTCTGCACAATAGCGCTGGTATACAATCCCGTATCTGAAATAGTGAAGTTGGTTGCGCTGGTGTACAGATTTTCCCACAGCATGTCTTCAAGCATGACGCCGTAGCGCATGTCACGCTGAAACGATACTGCAATTCTGCCATTGCGCTTGCTGAACATCGTTCCCCAAAGGTAATCGAAATGTTCTTCCCCGATAACATCGTCTACAGCCAAAGCCCATTCACCGTCAACTTGTACAATAGATGTCAGTCTATTGTCTGGAGCAAAACGGCAGGCGCACATTTTTTCAGCTGTAGAAGTCCAGAGTCCGTCATTCACACGGAGAGAAAAGGTTCCATCTTCGAGAGCTACTACAGCTGCGAAGGACTCCCCATCAGGAGAGACGTCGATCTCTTCTTGCCAGGTGCATCCATCCAGTAATTGTATATTCCCACCTGGTCTGATCTTGGGTTCCCAATCAAACTTGTGCAGATCCATCTATTTCCTCCAACGGTAAACATACCTTCATGTTCTGACTGTACCAGTGTTTTTGAAGTTGTAAAGTCTTTATGTCTGTACGTTTTAAGTCAAGATATAAACCAGTGGTTGTGAAATAAATATTTTTACATAAACTGGTGCCATTAGCCCCCCACAACGTTGTTTTGCCCCTGTCTCTCTCTGCACAGCGAAGCCTTTTGGAGGCGCAACGGCAAAACGATACTATGCTGTATTTTAACGATCTTTTATATAAAAAGATTTTTTTGCGCTTTTTTTACGGTCGCACAGACAGCACATTTTTCTCCTTGTTGTTCCTTGTGTAACAGCCCACCCCTCCCAGGAGCGCGGAGCTTGCAAGACCGGCGTAACTCCAGAGATGGTCGCCTGTACAGGCCGCAGTAAACCCGCAGACACCGCCGACAAGGACAGCACAGACCGCGAAGGTTGGTTGCATCACGCCGCGCTTGTGCAGCACCATCCCTACAAAGACCGGGGCGACCACCCCGCAGACGTAGATATCATTCGCCATGAGCAGCAGTCCCAAAATCCCGTGTCCCCCACGCGCAATCGCATAGCCGCCGATGCCAAGAGCCAGCGCCACAAGACGGCAGAGCGACACAGAATGGCGGCGCAAAAGATCGTTGCAACAGACCGTCGCCGCAGTAATCAGGCAAGAGTCAGCCGAAGAGAGCACCGCACTGAGGAGCGAAAGCAGTAGAAACAGCCCCACCCACGGCGGTAAGGTGGTCATGAGTGTGGTAAAGACATCATCCGCAGCCGTCCCAGCGGGGATCAAGCCTCGACTCCCAATGCCGATGAGCACAATCACGATCGCCGTCAGCGTCAGCCCGACAACGCCAATAACCCCACCGCGCACCGCACTGCGGCTGTCTTTCGCGCTCAAAAAGCGCCCGAAGAGCATCGGACAGACAACGTAGCTTCCGCCCAGAATCAGCATGAAATAGGTCAGTTTGCTGACGGGAAACTGTTCGTTGACAAGCTCAGGATGCAGGGAAAGAAACGGCGCAGGATTGATCCAGACAAGGACACCGAGCGCCAGACACAGCCCGCCGGCAAGCAGGGCGTATTGCAGCATGTCACTGCGGATGACTGAGGCCTGACCACCAAGGAGCGTATAGGCTACAATAAAGAGCGCCCCCACCAGCAGCGCTGTCTCCGCACTCATGCCCGTGAGCGCCACCGTGAGCTTGCCCATGGCGACAAACTGGGCGGCAAGAATCGCCAGCCACGCCAGCACGATGATCGCCGAAACCACAGGACGGGAGGCTGAACCCAGAAAGGTGCTCACCATTTCAGGCATGGTGAGCGCGCCCGTATCCCGGACTTTCCGGGCGAGAAAAAACGTCAGAATCAGCAACCCGCAGACACCGCTTCCGAGCCACCAGAAGGCGGGTGTCCCCACCTCCCATGCCAGTCCACACATCCCGATGGTCGCAGAACCCCCCACGCAAGACGCAACAATGGAGATCCCCACATGCCCCGCGCCGGACTGTCGCCCGTTGACAAAAAACGCTTCAGGTGTGCCACCGTGGCGGGCGTCCATAATACCGATCCCCAAAAGCACAAGCACATACAGGCCAAACAGAATCACGCAAAGCCTCCGTTGTTGTTATAAAAAAAAGATACTCATGCCGTGTAGTGTCGTGTACAGGGGCAAGCGCAGAAGCATTACTTCTCGGAGGGGTAGTCGTCAATGGAAATATCACGCAGGGCAGAGCGCCCCTGAATGCCGAGCTTCTTGTACACATGCCGCAGGTGTACCCGGAGGGTGGACTCCGTGATGTTCATACGGACGCTGATTTCCAGATTTTTCATGCCCTGTTGCACCAGCCCGGCGACTTCGCGTTCGCGCTTTGTGAGCAGAAGAGCCGGGTCAAAGCCAAGCTCTGTTTCCGTCTCAGGTTGCCATTCAGAATCACCAACCATGTCCCCGATGGACTGCCTCAGGGTATAGACAGACAACATGCCCCCAAGCGACAGCAGGGCAAGGAGCTGCATGTAGAGATCGTAGGAGGGAAACGTACCGTTTTGGATCCATCGGGTCAGATTCCACAAGCCATAGCCTCCAAAGTACCCAACAATATTGAGGATGAAGAGGCTTGAGGCCACAGTGCGAAAGACATGGCTTCCGCTTTGAAAAAACGCACCGAGCAGGGATATACCAAAGGCGGCGCACCCCCCTGCGGCCACATGCAACAGCAGAGACGGGATCAGAATCCCCCGACCGTTGACAAGCGAAACAATCAGCGCTCCAGCACCAAAGAGCGCCAGACCGAGCAGGGGAATGAGTAAGGTATGCCCCTTCTGGTGCAACGTCAGCCACGCCGTCAGAAAAGCCCCCATCGCCTGCGAAGCAAACACAATATCGGTCTGGCAACCCAGCGCGAGGGGCATGTTGTTGGCAAAAGAAGGGCCAGAGGCAAAGCCCAACAGCAGTTGCAGCCCGTACATCAGCGTAAAAAGATACAGACCCACGAGCGGAAACGGGGTTCCGGCGATGCGCTCCATAAACGGCATGGGGCGGGCAGGTTGCGACAGGGAGGTGACCCGCCGTAGCCGGTAGCGTTCGGCGTGTTCCCGGATTGATGGCGCTGGCGGCAGCGCCACAAAAAGCAGGGGCAGAGCAAGCAACGGGCACAAAACCCGCAACCACGGCAGGCCTTCGGCTGGCAGGAGAGTAGAAATCTGGTGCAACCCCAGACTGCACAAGAGCGCAAGCCCGTAGGCCAGACAGCACCACACCGCAGGGAGCACGGTCAAAAGAGAAAACCAGAGCAATCCCAGCAACGCCGAGATCAGTCCAACCAGCAACGGGATGGTGTCGAGCATACTGACTGGCAGAAAAAACGTCAGAATGAGAATCAGGACAAAGGCTGTTGCCTGCACCAGCGCAAACGGGAGCATGATGTAGAGTCGTGCCCGTATTTTCGGTGACAGGCTGCTTGAGCTGACTCTGGGAAACAGCACACTCCTTGCCTGTCTGGCAAGCCAGTACCACGGGCTTGGAGGCGAGGCCAGATCCGCTCCCTGACGCAGGAGAAAGGCAAAAACGGTTCTTTCCAGTGCGATCCCCATGACAAAGAGGATGAGAGCCTTGACCAAAACAAAACTGGAAAGACTCCCCAACTGCCCGATAGAGTCACTCGGCCCGTCAAAATAGAAAAAGTCACTGAGCCACAACGTATACATGGAGGGAAAACAATCCCACCCTGCGGAAAAGGAAAAACCAGCAGCCAGTGCCAGTACACGCGCCCAACCCGGCTGTACCGTGACTGCGGAAAGATCGGATTCCCTTTGCGACGCGGCGTTGGCTTCAGAGTCGAGCGGAGGCGTTGCACGGACTTCGGAGGCTGTCATAGTGTTTCCATCGTTAGAGCGTTTTCACCTTGAAAAGACGCTACCTGTTCAAAAGCAGCGGCGCCAGCGTTTCGAGTTCGCTGCGGACGGTTTTCCATTCGGGTAAAAGCTGTTCGAGCACAGCGTAATAGCGCTTGCTGTGGTTGTGCTCTCGCACATGCGCCAGTTCGTGGAGCAGGACATAATCAATACAACAAAAGGGAGCTTTGACCAGATGTGTATTGAGCGTCAGCTCACCGCGTATTGTGCAGCTCCCCCAGCGGCGGCGCATGGCCTTGACCTGCATGGGAGGAACAGCCGCAAGCCAGGGGATCGACGTACACAGCGCCTTGAGGCGTTCTGACAAAATCCGCAAGGCCTCGGCACGGTACCAGATCCGCAAGGCTTTTTGTACCGCTTCGGGTGTCTTGTCGTTCAGACGCACAAGCAGGCGCTCACCGGACGGGTCAAGCTGTACTCTGGTTTGTCCTCTGCCCAGACACGGTACAGGCGTGGCAACATCAAGCACTCGCGGCTGTCCTAAAAACCAGTGCGTTTCGCCGTGCGTGTAGCAAAGAGGTGACGCTTGCGGTCGAGCTTTGGCGGCACGGACGTGGTGCAAAATCCATTCACCTCTGGACTCTACCGCCCAGAGCGCTTCCTTGCGCGAAGAACGCGGCGGCACAAGCACGTCCACCTGTCCGTCTCTGGTGACACGAATAGCCAGCCTTTTGCGCCGCCGTGTCCCCTTATGGATAAAAAACGCTATGGTTTCTCCCCGAAAGTGGAGCTCTTCAAGAGCGGGTTCGGCAGGAGAAAACAGGGATGCGACAGAAAAAAAGTTCACGGGAATAGGGACTCCTTCTAGTACGCAGTTGCATTAGTTGGAAAGTACAAGCGTTATAGAACACGATACCCCGTCCAACAAGACCCTCCGTTCACAGGCGCGCCTGGGGCGGGATACGCGCCTTGAGCGAATCGTACACCGGGGGGCAGTGCAAGAAATTCGCTGTCAGGCACGCCACCACCCCCACCACCAGACTGCCCGGAAGACCGTTTATGGCTCCAGACATTTCCGTTACCAGCGCAATCCCGGTCAACGGCGCCCGCACCGTGCCTGCAAAAAACCCTGCCATACCAAAAAGGATATACGCAGCCACCTGTCCCGCGTCTCCATGTGCCGAGGATACCACCAGACCCGTGTGTGCCCACAAGCTCCCCAGCAGGGCACCGACGCACAAAATCGGCATGAGCAGACCACCGGGAATCCGCGCAGTGACACTAAGAATAGAGTACAACACCTTCAAAATCAGGAGCGCCACGAGCGCCCGCAGGGTGAACCCACCCCCAATCCCAAGCTCAAGGATCAGCGCTTCGCCACCGCCAAGAATCCGAGGGACAACGAGCGTTGCCAGCCCCGCACAAAAAAGAGGTGGGAGCATCCGCCACTGGTCTGGGAACCATGTCTGTCGCGCCTCCATGTCTTTCAAGGCAAGCAAAACGCGGTTGTACAGCGTTCCGAGCCAGCCAAGCACAACGCCGAACAGGGCAAGCATCCAGAAATCCTCCCACCTTGGCGGTGTGACCACGGGAAAGGGGAGGATGTCGCCTAGTCCAAGCACAAACCGCGTCACCCCCTGTGCGCCCAAGGCCGAGGCGCAGGCAAAAAGCAGCAGCGGAACGGACAAACGGCATTTCATTTCTTCAAACGCGAACAGCACCCCCGCCAGCGGTGCCCCAAACGCAGAGGCCAGACCCGCAATCGCTCCCGCGATGATGTGCGGGTTGTGCGTCAGCGCACTGGCCTCTTGGGGCGAAGTCCAGACCTCTTCAAGCCCTCTGCCCAGTGCGCCACCGATCTGAATAGACGGGCCTTCTCGACCCAGTGACAGACCCGCCACCAGCGCCAGCCAGCTTCCGGCGTACTTGAAAAGCACGATGCGCAACCACGGCAAAGGCAGTTTTCCGGCAAGCGTCAGCTCGGTTTGCGGAATACCACTTCCGCTGGTAAGAGGTTCGGAGCGCACCAGCGTACCGAGCACCCGCGCCAGCACGATGAGCGCACACAACCACAATCCCACCTGTGCTGTCACCACCATGCCGCCAGCGTCCCAGTTTGGAACAAAGGTCGCCACCAGCTTGCTGGCGCGCTCGTGGCTCAGGCGAAACAGGCCAATCAAAGCCCCCGTGCAGACGCCAATCAACGCCCCTCGAACCAGCGCCGTTTGCAGTGCTTGCCGTGGAGAGACACAAGATGTCGTGGTTGCGAAAGGGTTCGGTGTGCGCATGAGACTCCCTGTCTGAAATACGTCATAGAATAGCTTCAAAGACATACCCGTTGCGACCGATATGTCCACCCGTTAGAGGGTATTTTCTGTTGCCTTGAGAGGCATTTTTCCGTAAGGGTGGGGTGTCTTTTCAGGTTGTTGTGAAAGAGCTTTCAACCAGAAACGCGACAGGGCGACTTGTTGCAAGGAGAACAGCGTGTACTACGATTTGCTTGTGCATGTGGATTTGGCGGACGAGAAACGCTTTGCGATGGCGCTTGGAAACATCGGCAACTATCTTGCGGCCTTGCCTCAAGAAACCTACAAGGTGGTGCTGCTTGCCAACGGTGGCGCCGCGCCGTTTCTCGCGCTCCCCGGTTTGCAGGCTGAAACCATCCAGACCCTCGCGGCGAAGGGCGTGTCTTTTCGCGTCTGCGCCAACGCGCTGAAGAAAGCCGGACTCACGAAAGAGGATCTGCTCCCAGACGTCGCCGTTGTTCCTGCTGGCGTTGTCGAGCTTGTCCGCCTGCAGCGTGAAGGCTATGCCTACATCAAACCCTGAACTGGATGCTGAAGCGCCAGCGTCGTACTTTGCAACGTGAATCGGCTCTATCGGAGGCGAAGGTGGACAAAAAAGTGTTCTGTCAGGACTGGCGGTACGCGCAGGCAAACCGCGAGGCGTTGTTATCGCTGGGCATGTACGCCCTGTATTTTGTCTGGTGGTATGTGTGTGCCTACGGCTTGGGCAGTGGCGACCCGGCAAACTACAGCTATGTGCTTGGTATGCCAGCGTGGTTCTTTTATAGCTGCATTCTGGGCTATCCCCTGCTGTCCTTTGCGCTGTGGCTCATGGTACGAGTCTTTTTCAAGAACATTCCTCTTGATGAGGAAGGTGTGGACGAAGAAGAAACCTCCGCAGAAAGCACCCGCACAAACCTCGATGATGAGCGTCATCCGGAGATTGTATGACCTCCACACAGCTTGATACCCTGTTCCCGCTGGTGCTCTATCTGGCGCTGTCCTTTGTTGTGGCGCTCTGGGGCAGACACAAAACGGTTGCCGCGGACTCGCACGGTTTTCTGGAAGATTATTTCATTGGTGGGCGGACAATGGGCGGCTTTGTACTCGCCATGTCCATCATCACAAGCTACACCAGCGCCAGCAGTTTTGTCGGCGGCCCCGGTGTGGCCTACACTGTTGGCCTGAGCTGGGTGCTCCTCGCCATGATTCAAGTGCCCACCACCTTTCTGACCCTGGGAGTGCTTGGCAAACGCTTTGCGATCATGGCGCGCAAGACGCACGCTGTCACCCTGACCGACTTTCTCCGTGCCCGCTACCAGAGTGACGCGGTTGTCATCCTCTGTTCTATCGCCATGCTGATCTTTTTCATGGCGGCGATGCTTGCGCAGTTCATTGGCGGGGCGCGGCTCCTGCAAGCGGTGACAGGCTATCCCTACATTGTCGGACTGCTTTTGTTTGGCATCACCGTGATTCTCTACACCGCCGTGGGTGGCTTTCGGGCTGTTGTGCTGACAGACGCCATTCAAGGTGTGGTCATGGTGCTGGCGGCTGTGGTGGTGCTGGTGGCTGTGGTTGAAACCGGCGGCGGCATGGAGCGCTGCATCAGCGTCCTGCGTGACATCGACCCCGGGCTTATCACGCCGACAGGCCCCAAGAACGCTGTCCCGCAACCCATGATCTTGTCGTTCTGGATTCTCGTGGGGCTTGGCATCCTCGGTTTGCCGCAAACATCGCAAAAATGTATGGGCTATAAAGATTCCCAGTCCATGCACAGTGCCATGATCATAGGCACCTTCATCATTGGCTTCATGTTGTTGTGTGTGCATCTGGCGGGAACGCTCGGACGCGCTGTCATCCCGGATCTCCCGGCGGGCGACCTTGCGATGCCGACACTCATTGTCAAACTGCTGTCCCCGTTCTGGGCTGGCGTCTTCATAGCAGGCCCGCTTGCCGCCATCATGTCCACTGTGGACTCCATGCTGTTGCTTGCGTCCGCTGCGATCATCAAGGATCTGTACATCCATTACCGTCTCCACGGTGACGCCACGCGCCTCTCACCTCGACGCATCCAGACTATGAGCCTTCTCACAACGCTCGTCATCGGTATTCTGGTCTTTCTTGCCGCGCTGGAACCGCCGGATCTGCTGGTCTGGATCAATCTTTTTGCCTTTGGTGGACTCGAAGCGGTGTTTCTGTGGCCGATCATTCTTGGCCTGTACTGGAAAGGTGCCAACGCCACGGGTGCAACGCTGTCCATTCTCACCGGGCTGGTGGTCTTCTTTGCGCTTTCGCTCTTCAAGCTCCCCATGTACGGCATCCATCCCATTGTACCGACGTTGACGCTGTCCTTCTTCGCCTTTCTGCTGGGTGCGCGATACGGGGCACCCGCAAGTGACGACATCATCCGTCTGTTCTGGGCAGGGCGACGCACGAGCGGTACAGGAACAACAGCATGACAGATTGTATTGTGGTTGGTGCGGGACACGCAGGGTGTGAAGCAGCATTGGCAGCATCACGCATGGGCTCGTGCGTGCTACTGATAACTATGGACATGACTAAGATGGCAAATATGTCGTGCAATCCTGCCATTGGTGGAGTTGCTAAGGGGCAAATTGTCAGAGAAATTGACGCTTTAGGGGGCG
>JAVVPW010000014.1:0-1761 GCA_036655575.1 Bilophila sp. | reverse complement strand
GCGCGTCTGGGGCGACAGGTGTTGCTCATCACAGGAAACGTGGATCATATCGGACACCTCTCGTGCAATCCTGCCATTGGCGGCCTTGCCAAAGGGCATATGGTGCGCGAGATCGACGCGCTCGGCGGCATGATGGGGCTGTGGGCGGACGCGGCTGGGATTCAATTTCGCACGTTGAACAGCAGTAAAGGCCCTGCGGTACGCGCAACCAGAGCGCAGATCGACCGTGAGGCCTACATGCGCGTGGTCAAGGCCTCGCTGTTCGCGCAAGCCGGGATCACCATCAGGCAAGATACCGTCTCGGAGGTGCTGGCGGACACGGTTGCGGGGAAGCGCTGTGTGACAGGAGTGCGCACGGAGCTGGGGCAGACGTTTCTTGCACCGCACGTCATTCTGACGACAGGGACGTTTTTGTGTGGACGCCTTCATGTAGGCTTGACGCATTTCCCCGGCGGTCGATTGGGAGACGCGGCCGCGGTACACCTTTCGGATTCGTTGCGTTCCCACGGGCTCACACTGGGGCGTCTCAAGACCGGCACCACCCCGCGTCTGCTCACTTCTTCCATTCATTTTGATGTCATGGAAGAGCAAGTGGGTGACACGCCGCCGCCCAGCTTCAGCTTTCATGGCGCAAAGCCCTGTCAGCCGCAGGTGCCGTGTCACATCACATGGACGAACGAGGCAACCCACGCGGCTATCCGTTCGGGTATGGATCGTTCGCCGTTGTTTACAGGGGTGATTGAAGGCACTGGCGCACGGTATTGCCCGTCTGTAGAAGACAAGGTTGCGCGTTTTCCCGACCGAGAACGCCATCAGGTGTTTGTTGAACCAGAAGGTCTGAACGGGCAGGAGTGTTACGCCAACGGCATTTCTACAAGTCTGCCACTTGATGTGCAACTTGCCATGATCGCCACCATTCCGGGACTGGAAGACGCCGAACTTGTCAGGCCGGGGTACGCCATCGAGTACGATTATGTTGATCCCATTCAGCTTGAAGCGACGCTTGAAACCAAAGTGTTGCCCGGTTTGTGGCTGGCAGGGCAGATCAACGGGACATCAGGCTATGAGGAAGCCGCCGCGCAAGGCCTGTGGGCGGCGCTCAATGTGGCGTGTACTCTGAGCGATCGTCCGGCCTTTCTTCCCGGTCGGGATGTTGCGTATATGTCTGTATTGGTTGATGATCTTGTAACACGCGGCACGAAAGAGCCGTACCGGATGTTCACGTCTCGTGCTGAACACAGGTTGTTGTTGCGAGAAGCCAATGCCGATGCCCGCTTGACCCCATTAGGGCGTGAGCTTGGTCTGGTAGGCGATGTGCAATGGCAGGCCTATCAGGGTAAGCAAGCCGCCTTAGCAGAGCTTCTCACCCTGTTGCGTGAAACACGTCTTGCCCCGGATACGCCAACCCGCGACCGTTTTGCGGCACTTGGTGAACCCATCCCGACCAAAGCGCAAACGCTTGAAGAATGGCTCCGCCGTCCTTCGCTCACGCTTGCGCTTCTTGAGGTGTTTCATCCCGGCTTGCTGGCTTTCCCTGAAGAAGTACGCATTGAAGCGGAAACGTCGGTCAAGTACGCGGGGTATCTGGTACGGCAAGCAGAACTGGTGCGGCGTTCTGCCCGCATGGAAGAGATTTTGTTGCCACCCGCCATCGACTACACAACGGTAGCGGGCTTGTCGCGTGAGATTGTAGAAAAATGCAGCGCCGTGCAACCCCGCACCCTTGGGCAAGCCGCCCGTATCTCCGGTGTCACCCCTGCG
>JAVVPW010000013.1:0-23790 GCA_036655575.1 Bilophila sp. | reverse complement strand
CAACGCAAGCGCGTTTGTGAACGTAGAAAGCACCACTGGAGTGCCGCGAGAAATTGCTGTTTCACTGTTGTTTGTCGAAACACGGCTTGGAGAGTATCTGGGAGAGCAGAAAGCGTTCTACACCCTTGCGAGCATGGCAGCGTCTCGAACCCCCAGCTACATCACGCGCTATCTCGCGCAGTTGCCCGCTGCAAACACTCGGCTTGACTGGATACAGACACGCATGGAGCAGCGTTCGGACTGGGCTTATAAAGAATGTGTCGCCCTGCTCACGCATTCTCGTGCAACAAAAGCCAACCCGCTCGATCTTCCGGGTTCCATTTACGGTGCAGTCGGGTTGTGTCAGTTCATGCCGTCCAACATCACGCTCTACGGTGCGGACGGCGACAATGACGGCAAGATAGATCTCTTCACCCTCCCAGACGCCCTCGCCAGCCTGTCCAACTATCTGGTCAAGCACGGCTGGGGCAAAAGCACAACCCGTGAGCACCAGCACAAAGTCATCAAAAACTACAACCGCGTCGATATCTACGCCAACACCATCCTCTCCCTCAGCGAAGCCGTGCGTGCGTTGGAATAGTAAAAGAAAAGCGAATGCGTGAACTGAAAATGTGAAAAAAGCCCGGCGGAAAAGCCGGGCAGTCATGCAAACAGAAGAAATGAACGTTATCCGCGCAGCTCACTGAGTCGCGCAGGGTCTTTATCCAGCAGTTTGAAAAGCTGCACCAACGCCTGTGGTGGCTTTGCCTTGCCAAGCTCGTAACGCGAGAAGGCATTTGCTCCCCCTCCAAACAGGTCGCCTGCCTGCCTCTGATCCAGACCGAGCTTCTTCCGCACGGACAGGACAAAGGCTGGATCAAACAGTTCTTCATTGACCTTGCGGCGAAACGCTTCTGACAAGGCATCAAGACGATCCGCTTCCTCAGTAGGCAACACACCTTCACCACACACGGGGCAAAAAGCCGCATGGGTTTCCAGCATGATTGTTTTTCCTTTGTAGGTGAAAGGGAGTTCCTTCACACCGGGCACCAGTTCCGCGCCCCCGCATTCTGGACACTTCATATTAAAGCTCCTTAAATGAAACGATAAGGACATCATCTACTATTGTCAGTTTAATGTACAACATTCCCACATCCGCCTTGTGCTGATACACATCCTGCCAAACAGAGGAATCATGATACGAAGTCATGCTCTTGTAGAATTCCTTTTCGTTCAGCAACATGACTTCAGCATAGGCTTGCTGGCTACTCAGCCCCAATGCGGCGGCACTGTTTCGTGCCGAGGTTGTTATGTGAACCTTTCTGGCTTCAACCAAGACCTTTACACGGCTCAGGGGACAATGGGGTTTGCTTTTTTCCATGCCTTTAATTTACCCTACTAGGTTAATCAGTCAAGCTGTTTTTTACGCCAGCGGCTTCTTTTAGAAGCTATGGACTTGCCGCGCCGCTGCTTCTGGTGGGGGGTACGGGGGGTGTCGTCAGGGAAAAAGAAAGAGGGGGCATGTGGCAGAAACTATGTGGCAAAAGCAAAAGCCCTTACGAACTAGTCGTAAGGGCTTTAAATCTCTGGTGCGCCCGTGGCGATTCGAACGCCAGGCCTTTAGCTCCGGAGGCTAACGCTCTATCCAGCTGAGCTACGGGCGCAAACAACGTGGGTTTTTGTAAGACGCACGTTGCCGGAGATGCAAGCTAGCTCTTGTGCCGCGTCCTGTCAAGCTGTATGATCCATGTTCAGAAACGAAGAGCACGACACCTTAAAGGAAAGAACATCATGAGCACTTCTATTACTTGGCACGGGCATTCTAATTTCCAGATCGCCTGCGACGGCGTGTCTGTCCTCATCGACCCCTTTTTTACGCACAATCCTGTCTGCAAAACCGCATGGAAAGACGCGCAAAAACCCGATCTTGTGCTCGTCACGCACGATCACGGCGACCATGTGGGCGATGCTGTGGCGATCTGCAAGGCGCACAAGGCCGTCTGCGGTTGCGTGGTGGGGACTGCTGAAACACTTGTCAAAGCTGGACTTCCTGACGAACTCGTCCCGGCGGGAATCGGCTTTAATGTCGGCGGTTCCATCGAAGTCAAGGGGATTCGCGTCACCATGACGGAAGCCTTTCACAGCTCCGATTCCAGCGTATGCACTGGCTTCATCATCACCATGCCAAACGGTTTTCGGGTCTATCATGCGGGGGATACGGGCATTTTTGCGAACATGGAACTGCTCGGCAGTCTCTACCCGCTGGATCTGGCACTGTTGCCGATTGGCGGCTTCTTTACCATGGACGGCTTTCAGGCTGCCCACGCCGCCCGTCTGCTGAAGACAAAAGCCGTGATTCCCATGCACTGGGGCACCTTCCCTGTCCTGGCACAAAATACCGATGACTTTACCACACAGTTGGCTGTACAGGCTCCAGGCTGTCGCTTCATAGCGCTTGCTCCGGGCGAAACAAGCACCATCTGACCTACCCATCTGGAGTCATTCATGCCACTGATTGAACACGGCGAACTTGTCCGTCATGCGCTGGAATACATTCTGGAAGAACGCAACTCGCGTCCCGGAACATCGCTCCCCTGTCTGCTTGATGAGGCTGGAATGCGCTTTAACCTCACACCGCTAGACGCGCAAAGCCTGTGCAGACTGCTTGCAGAGACGATAACACCTGATGCAACGTGCGATACGGTACCAACAACGTCTGGCAAGACCTGCCAATAACGCAAACCTGTTCCCTTGAGCCACCGGCCTCAGACAGATCCATAGCCCTTTTTCACAGGACAACACATGATTTCCCTTCTCCAGCGGCAACTCTTTCGTGAAATAACGCATCTTTTCATACTTGGAACGGGCGTGTTGCTCACGCTCATTCTCATCAGTCGTGTGGTACAGATGCGAGAATTGTTTCTCGGACTGGATCTCAGCATACTGGATACGGTCTTGCTGTTTGGGTACATGACGCCCCTGTTTCTCATGCTGGTGATTCCCATCGCCTGTATGCTCAGTGTGTTTCTGACGTTTTTGCGTATGAGTACGGACAGGGAACTTGTGGCCTTGCGCGCTGGGGGCATCAGTATCTATCAGATGCTCCCCGCGCCGTTGCTCTTTAGTGTGCTGTGCATGTTGCTGACGCTCTGGATGTCGCTGCACTGGCTGGCCTGGGGCATGGGGCACTTTCGTGAAACTATCCTTGAAATAGCCAACACACGCGCCCGGATAGTCGTACAGCCGGGCGTCTTCAACGCGGATTTTCCAAACATCGTGCTCTTTGCCCGTCAGGTCAACCCCGGCTCCGGCGAGATGTCGCAGGTGTTGCTTGACGACCGCTCACGGCCTGACCGCAACCTTGTCATTCTGGCACCGAAAGGCCGGATTGACACCGATCCAGAGCGCGGCGAACTGGTGTTCAATCTGCACGATGGGGAAATCTACACCACGGACAAAAAAGGCTCTTCTGTGCTGTCCTTTGGTGAGTATCTGGTACGCCTCCCGCTCGATTCTCTCTTCAAGAGCATTGACCTTGGCGAGGTGCGCCCGCGTGAAATGTCGTGGAGCAAGTTGACGGGCTTCAGTCAGGAACAAGCGCTTGCCATCAGCTCTGCCTTTGCCAACAAGCTGAACGTTGAACGGCACAAACGCTGGGCGTATCCTGCGGCCTGCCTTGCGCTGACGATTTTTGCCCTGCCGCTGGCTGCTGCGTTTGAGGGCTTGCACCGGCAGACGGGCTTGATGCTGGCTCTGGCCATGTTCTTTGTGTACTACAGCATGATGTCGTTTGGCTTCAGTACCGGGGAATCAGGCACCATCACGCCAGCCATTGGCCTGTGGGCACCCAACGTGCTGTTTCTGGCTGTCGGGATGTACGGACTGTGGCTCACAGCACGAGAGCGAACGCCGCATATTGTCACCCTTTTCCGCTCCTTGCGAGTGCGGAGGGCTGTGGCGTGACACTTCTTTTCCGGTATCTTACGCGCAACAACGCCTGTATCTTGTTGCCAACGCTGGCTGTGGGGATTGGTCTGTACCTCTTGACAGATCTCTTTGAGCGGCTCGACAATTTCATCGAAGCTGGCGTCTCGATGTCTGTTGTCTTGACCTATTTTGCGGTCAAGACGCCGCTGGTGGTGTCCCAGATTCTGCCGGTGATCTTCCTCTTATCGACCGTTATACAACTCTGCCTGATGGCTCGAAACCACGAACTGACGGCGCTTCAGGCTGGCGGCATTTCGCTGGCGGTGGTGGGGCGATCCATGATTTTGTGCGGGCTGTTCTGGGGAGGGGTGCAACTGGGCTTCTCGGAGTATCTGGGGGTCTCTGGCGAACGCGAATCCGCCCGCATCTGGCAAGAGGAAGTCCGCAAGCGCAATCTTGCCGCCACGGTCTTGCACGATGTCTGGTTTTCTGATGGGCAATGGATTGTGTCGCTGGAGACGCTTTCGCCTGACGCCACTGGAACCGGGTTTGCGGGGTATGAACTGGCAAAAGACGGGCTGTCTATCGAACGCATCATCCACGCGCCCACGTTTCACGCCAAGTCACGGCAGTGGACGTTGCAAAGCCCCACGATTGACACGCCCGCGCTGTTCACCCAGACCGCGCAAGCCACGCTGGTGCTCCCGTTGCGTCAGAATCCAGAGACGTTTCGTCTGGTGCAAAGTGGCTCCAAGCCGCAACAGTTACCGATCTGGCTGCTCGGCAAGGCCATCAAACAGCTTCACGCTTCCGGCTCCAATGTAGAAAATCTCCGCACCGCATGGCACGCCAAGATAGCCTATGCCGCCTCCATACTCATCATGGCTTTTGTTGCTACCGCGATTGTTTCGTGGCGGGACAACATCTATATCGCCGTGAGTGTGGCGCTCTTGTGTACGTTTCTCTATTACGCCGTCTTCACTCTTGGCTCTACCCTTGGGCAACGCGGCATCCTCCACCCCTTTCTCGCCGCGTGGGGCGCAAACCTGATCGCCGTTCTCCTCTCCCTGTGGCGCCTCATCCCCCTCATGCTCCAACGAAAGTTTCATTAAGGCAGAGCACCTCTGAGAGAGTCTTTCAGAGGTACGCTGCGTAAGGTCGTGTACTCTGGAAAAAGAGCGGTCGGGGATTGACTCGACGCATGGATGGCTTTATACACAGACCCTATGCCCGGATGGCGGAACTGGCAGACGCAAGAGACTTAAAATCTCTCGGTTTCACGACCATACGAGTTCAATCCTCGTTCCGGGCACCATTCCCCCCTACCACAGTATGAACGTTCTGGAGCCTTTTCACGCTGAAAAGGCTCTTCTTTCAGGGGCTTTTTATGTCGTACAGCAAAAAGCCCCGCATCCAGAAGGATACGGGGCTTGATGTTCAAAAGGACTCAGAATCAAAAAGACTCAAGCACTTTTGCGTCCAGCTCTAGTAGCGGGAAAAGGAAGGACGTTCTTCCTTAGGGCGAGCTTCGTTCACCTTCAGGTTGCGTCCGTTAAAGCTGAAATTGTCCAGCGCCTGAACTGCATTCTGCGCTGCGCCGCTTTCCATTTCAACAAAACCGAAGCCGCGGGCGCGGCCTGTTTCACGGTCGGAAACAAGTTTGACGGAGATAACTTCGCCATGTTCGCTGAACAGGTTACGGACTTCAGCTTCGGTAACGGACCACGGAAGATTGCCGACATAAAGAGACTTGGTCATGAAAAAATAAACCCCAATAAAAAAAGAAAAGTCACATGCATCTTTTTGGTTCCACCAATGAAACCGAGATGCTGAAAGGTACAATAGCACGTCTCTGAAAAGTGTCAAGCAAAAAAGCCGTTTTTATTTTATTTATTACATGATGCGTGCGCTTCACGCCCCTGCTTCGTCTGTCGAGAGTCCCAGTATCTGCCGCCAGCGGGGGAGTTTTGGGTCGAGAGCGAGGTATTCAGGGGGTAAATCCGGGGCTTTCGGGTGCAACAACGCCGCAGCCACATCTTCAGTCGTGCGCACCAGCGCCACGTCAGGCAAGCCTTGCAACGGGCAGAGATCCACATCATCCTCCGCCGCCTGCACGAGCACTGGCAGGCCACAAAACGCCGCTTCAAGCGCCACCGTTGTGGAATTGGACGCCCACACCACGGTTCCCGGCGTCAAAAACGTTCCAATGGCACCGTCCACAAGCTGTGGCACCGGGTGCGTGTCGCCCGCAAACAGCTTTTGCAGACGCTCTGCCACAGGCAAATAGGGGTGCGGTTTGACAAGCACATCCCACCCATCAAGAACGCCCGCCCGCGATGCCGCCGCAAGCGTGTTGAGATGCGCGGTGGTTTCGTCCGCAAAAAAGCTGGTGACGATCAGCAGACGGCGCGGCGTGTCCTCTCTTTTTGTGCCAGACTCCGGTTGCTTGTCTTGTGACGGCGCAAGGTAGAGGTAGCGCAAGGCCTCCACCAGTTCGGCGCGTTCCGGCGGCATGTCCGCAGCAAGCAAGGCATCCCGCGCACCTGTACCGTTGCAGAGCCACAACTCCGGCATGGCCTTGCGGCAGGCCGGATCGTTTATCATGCGCGGATCATCGAAATAGCGGAAATCTGTGGGGCGGACGGTGGAGTGTTGCGCTCCATAGACGGCTCCAGCACCGACTTCGTGCATGGATTGCGCCAGCATCCGCTCCCACGGGCAGTTTTCCTGCGGGAAAATCGTCCACTCCTGCGCTCCTGCCCAAGCGGCATACCGTCGGAACGCCGCCCGCATGAGGCAACGCTCCAGCGCCCGCCAGCCTCGCGTTGAATCCGCCCAGTTTTCCTGCAACAGCGGCCACAGATCCATGCGAGATCCGGCAAAGCAAAACAGCTCGCGCACCTCAGATTCAATGGCTCGACTGGAGGCAAAGAGCCTTGCAAACCGCACAAGACTCCCCCAGATGTCCCCAGCCGTGAGAAATTCTTCCAGAAAATGGAACGATGCCCCATCCTTACCACACGCCCGAAACCGATCCCGAAGCTGAATGGCCTGTCGGAACGAGCACTGCGGCGCCGGGAAATACAGAAAAACCCAGTTGACCCGGTGTCCCTTGCCGTCTGGCGGTTGTAGGGCGTCGTGCAGACTTTCCCAGTAGCGCGACCGAAACCGCCCTTCTTTGGCAGCAAGCAGGTCGATGTTGGGAAAATAGGTCACGATGCTTGCGGGCTTCTGCCCCGGCGCAAGGGTTGGGCGAGGCACCGTTGTGTGCGGCAAACGCCGTCTGGTCGTCCAGAGCCACGCGGGAAACCGCACCAGCGCCTTCAGAGGTGCTGGCAAGGCGTAATACCGCGCCACGAGGCGTTCCTTGAGTCCGGCCGGACGTTTTTCTTCCTGCGCCGCTGTCAGGTGTTCGGTAAAGAACCGTCTGGTCTCCTTGCAAAACCGCCCCAGCACGTCGGACATCCACATGTCTGTCCCGTCTGGCTTCACCACGACAAGATGGGTGATCTGCCGTTCTTCCAGAATCTGTTCGAGCGCCCGCAATTTCAGCGCGGCAAACAGGTTGTGTGTTACTTTAGGGTGTTTCTCCACCAGCGTGGAACACCACCACATGGACAGACTGTCGCCCGCCCGCAGGTGCTCTTCAAGCATCTGCCCGCGTACCCGCGCACACCCGGTTTCGTATGTCCACGCCGCAAGTTCCGCCCGGATGGGGAGAAGACGCTTGCCAAGCTCTGCCGGAATAGAAAGTTGCCCGTCTGGCACACTCCCGCGATCCCAGACCGCAACCGTCACCTCGCCGCCAGTCCCGGTGCAGGCTGCAAGATCAGAAGGACACTTGGCAGCATCAAGAAGAAGAAGTGTTTTCATGCAAAGCTCCGTTCATGCCGAAAAATGGTCAAACCCGCCATCCATCCGCACCCCATCAACAAAAATCCCCTCGCTGTCCGTGACCGTGCCAAGCACAACACCCTCGGCAAGCGTCACCATGACTTGTGACGCCAGCTCAGGCGGACAGGTTCCAATCAAGGCGTAGTCTTCCCCACCCAGAAACAGGTGTTGCGTTGCAGAACTAAGCCCCCGCCGCTCCAGAGCATTTTGCTTTTGAAACACTCCGTGTTTCAACGCATCATTTTGGGGAAAAACGTCGTTTTCCCCAAAATCCACGCCGCTTCGCGGCGGCTGCCGCGCTTGCGTCAGCAGAGCATTTTCAAACTGAAAATGCTCCAGATACCGCGTCACTTCGGCGTGGGGCATCGGCAACGAAATGGCGGCACCTTGCCCCTTGCCCACAAGTCGAGGGAGATCCCGCGCCAGACCGTCTGAAAGATCCATCAAGCCAAGCCGAGCGTCTCTGCCCGCTGCGAGTGTCGAGAGCCTCATGCCTTCCCGGACACGCGGTTGCGGGCGAAGGTGCGCCGCGCACGCCGCTGGCCAGTCAATAAGGGCGTCTCTGCCGCAGGCTTCCAGCAACGCAAGCCCAGTCCGGGCAAGCCCAGCGCGACCCAGCATAAAAACCATGTCACCCGGCAACGCCACGCCCCGCAACAGCGTTTTTTCCGCCTGTCCAAACACGGTGACGCACAGATGCAAGCGTTCAGCGCGGGACAGATCCCCGCCCACCAGCGGCACACCGTACACCTGCGCCAGTTCTGCCATGCCCGTACAAAGGCCGTCCACCAGCGCTGTGTCGGCATCCGCCGGCAACGCCAGCCCCACGGTAAAGCCCACCGGACGTGCGCCACAGGCCGCAAGATCACTCAGATTGACCGCAAGTGCCTTCCAGCCCACGTCTTCCGGGGTGAAGTAGGAGCGCCTGAAGTGTACGTCTTCCATGAACAAGTCGGTGCTCACGCACAACGGCCCCGTCACATCAAGCACCGCACAGTCATCCCCCCGCGAAAGCAGCACCTGCCCCCCCTGCGAAGTCGAAAACTCCGGGAAATGACGGTCAATGCACGCAAGGATATGGTCTTCTGAAACAAGAGCTGCCATTGAGTGTTCCTTTACTCTTCCAGTGTCAGATAATCGCGCAAAATGACTTTCAGACCGAACCCAGGGAAATTGACGCGGCACTTGTCCGGGGGGAGCTGTTCCACAATCTTGCCCCGTCCGAACACTTTGTGCCGACAAGTGCCACAAGCGCTCGTATCTTTCGCAACCGGAACCGACGAATGCGCCGCCGGCACAGGTTTTTTGTACACTGACGGCGCAAAGCCCCGACTCTGCGGAGGCGTGCGTTGCGCCAGACCCGAAGACGGCGCCGCTTCCTTGCGGGGAGAATCGCGTTTTGACACGCGCCCGGTGTAGCCCTCCTGCCATTCTTCAATCGCACCGTAGGGCAATTCCTGAACAAACGGGCTGGGTTCGGCGCGTTCGGAACAGCCATTCTGACGACTGTAGAGCATACCGGGAACCGAGAGGTCAAGGCTCTCTCTGGCTCTTGTGCAGGCCACATACATAAGACGGCGTTCTTCCTCAAAATCTTCTGGACGTACCAGCGCGTGACGAGACGGAAAACGCTCTTCCACCAGATCCAGCACAATCACCGCGTCCCACTCCAGACCTTTGGAGGAATGGATGGTCGAAAGCACGACCCGGCCTGCCTCGTCCGCTTCACTCGCCTCGTCTTCTGGGGTTTCAAGCGACAGATCCGCCACAAACGCCTCAATGTCCGTGTAGGCTGTAGCGATGTGCGCCAGCTCCGAAAGTCCCTGCATCCTGCGGGGATAGTCGTCTGGAAACAAGGCCTGAAGGCGCGGTTCGTAATGCTCAATGACCATTTCCAGCAAGCCTGCGGGACTCAGGTTGTGCTGGCGGATCTTGTCGAGCAGCAGCATGTCCGACCACAGGTCAGGAAAACGGACACACGCGGCGCGCAGTTCGTCCATGTCGCCACGCGAAGTCACAGCGTAGATTTTTTGCGCGGTTTTGGTGCCGACACCTTTGGACAACGCGGCAACGCGCTCAAACGAAGGTTCGTCAAGGGGATTGATCGCAAGGCGGACAAACGCCACAACATCCTTGATGTGTACCGCTTCAGCATAGCGCAACCCACCGTACTTGCGAAACTTGATCCCGCGTTTCGCCAGCGCGACTTCAAGGTGGTACGACTGGTACCCCGCTCGAAACAGCACCGCTATTTCCTTGGCCTGATACGTTTCGAGCAGTTCTTCCACTCGGTTTGCCACCACATTGGCCTGTGAAAGATCGCTCATCGGGCGCACAAGGCGGACTTTGCGCGTCTCTGTTGTCACCTCTTGCCGGGTGAACAGCTTTTTCTGATAGCCTTCACTGGCAGAAGCCAGCACCGCGTTGGCGACATCGAGCACAGGCTGGGTGGAACGGTAATTTTCTTCCAGTTGCACCACCCGCGTCCCCGGAAAGAGCTTCGGGAAATCCAGAATGTTGCGCACATCAGCGCCGCGAAAGGCGTAAATAGACTGCGCGTCGTCCCCCACAGCCATGACATTGCCCTGTTCGCCTCCAAGCAACCGCACAAGGCGCGCCTGCACGCGGTTGGTGTCCTGATATTCGTCAACCATGATGTAGTGATAGCGCGTCTGGAACAGTTCTGCGAGGCCTTCCTGTTCTGTTCTCGGATCACCGCGCAGCAACGCTTCCAGCTCAAACAGCAAATCGTCGTAATCCAGCAGATTGTGTGCCCGGCGGTACGCATGGTAGGCCTCACCAAGCTGCATCAGGGCGTCTGCGTGAGGAATCAGATGGGGCGATTCGCGTTGCAGCACTTCACTGACCGTCTGTTCCTTGTTACGCGCTTTACTGAGCAGACCAAGGACAGCTTGCGTCTTTGGAAACGAGCGATCCCCCTTGCCCAGATGCAGACGCGCCTTGCACTGTTGCATCGCTGAGGCACTGTCTGCCGAATCCATGACCATCACAGCACCCGTTGCCCACGCAGGGCGGTACTGCCGTAGCACGGCAAAGGCAAAGCCGTGGAAGGTTCCGCCGTGTACGCCGCCCAGACTGTAGCCCAGCAGATCCGTCGCCCGGTGCAACATTTCCCGGCTGGCCTTGCGGGTAAAGGTGAGCAACAACATGGAAGCCGGCGCTACACCCTGCTCCGCCAGCCACGCCAGACGGTGTACAATGGTGCGCGTCTTGCCGCTCCCCGCTCCCGCAATCACCAGCACCGCTCCATCAGAAGCCGTAACCGCTTCAAGCTGCGCCGCATTCAATGTCGATACATCAATCATGGTACACCATTGGGTACGAGGGAAAAGGCACCCCCCAGCCTCTCATTTTCCCACCTCTTCCAGCCATGCGTTCAATGCCGTCAGATCCTCGCCCCAAGGATAGCCGGAAGCCGTAAACGCCGCGCCACGACCGTAGAAGCGGGTACCGGCGGCTTCAGCGGCGAGGCGATCCGTGCTGGCGTCTCCGACCATCACCGCATCCGCAGGATCAACGCCCTCCTTGCGGACAATGGCCTTGAGCTGTTCGGCTTTGGCTGGTGGTGTCCCAGAAATCCCGGTAAAGTACGGTGCGAGCTTGCGCTGGGTAAGGATCGTCACAAGTTCCGCTTGTGGCGTTCCAGAACAGACGTACAGCGGAACGCGCCCTTTCCAGCGGTCAAGCACGTCTAGAATGCCCGGCACCAGCGGCGCGTTCAGCACATTGTCGAGCGCAAAGGTGACAAAACGAGCGCACAGCGTTTCCATCTCCTCTGGCGTGATCTGGCGTCCGAGCACTTCACGGAACAGCCAGTCGAATTTTTCCCGCCGACTCACGCCGCCATGCAGACGGTGAAAAAGCACCAGTCTGTCACGCGCTTCCTCGCCGTAGGGTTCGGCAACCTGCGCAAAGGCCTCGGTCTTGGCGTCTACAGATTCCAGAATCACGCCGTCACAATCAAAGACCAGCAGCGACAAAGCCATTATTGTCCGTCCTTCAGCACGGCAAGCAGGTTCTTGATCGTGTCTGTTTCCATGATGATGCGGGCTTCGCAGGCATACGAACCGATGTGGGGCGTCAAGATCACGTTGTCCATATCCTTCAGCGGGCCATCGTAGGGTTCCTTGCCGTAGACATCAAGCGCCGCACCGCCAAGGTGTCCGGCGGTGAGCAGGCCATACAGCGCCTTTTCGTCCACCAGACCACCCCGCGCCACGTTGATAACAAAACTGCCCGGACGCATGAGCGAAAGTCGCCCCATGTCCAGCAACGCGCCGCCCCCTTCAGGCTTGGAGCAATGCAGGGTGATGATGTCTGCCCAGTCCATCAGCGCGTCCAGACCGAGCTTCGGGTACACCTTGTCTTCAATAAACGGATCACTGTAGGCTATTTCGACTCCAAACGGCTCAAGTCGCGCCGCAATAGCCCGACCGATGCGCCCAAAACCAACGATCCCCACGCGCTTGCCAAACAGCAGATTGCCCATGCGCTTCTTCCACAGTCCCGCCCGGACATCTCTATCCTGCCGAGGGACTTGACGTATCAGCGCAAGAATGAGTCCGACCGTCAGTTCCGCCACAGCCAGCGTAGGGCCATCTGGGGTGTTGCAGACAGCGATCCCCCTTTCCTCGGCACAGACCCGATCCACACTGTCCATGCCTGTACCGCACCGAGAAATGACCTTGAGACTGGGAAGCGCTTCAAGCACCCGCCGGGTAAGGGGTTCTGTTCCAGCGGCAACCCCCACACAGCCCTCAAGCATCTGTATGGCTTCGTCTTCTGTGATGGCTCGACCCTTGTCGTTCAGCACATATTCAATGCCGGCCTGTCGCAACAGATCAAGCGGTGCTTCGCTGTATCTGGCGAAAGAGGAGGTGGTGATGGCTACTCTCATGACGATCTTCCTTATTGCTTGGTGGTTCGACTTCCAATGACTCGCGCCGGAACGCCGCCCACAATGGTATTCGGTTCTACATCCCGCGTCACCACCGCACCTGCCCCCACAATAGCCCCGTGTCCAATGCGGATTCCGGGCGTGAGGGTACAGTTGGCGGCAATCCAGACGCCATCTTCAACGAGAACTTCGCCGTACTGATGTCCCTGTAGCATGATGGGACACTCAAGGCTATCAAAACAATGGTTCGCCGCACGGATAACCGTACCCGGCCCCACGGCTACTTGTGTTCCTAGCCGGACAAGCCCGCCTGAAGCGTCTACGGTGACACCGGGACTGAGCGCGGTATCCTGCCCCAGTTCCAGAGTGCCGCCTTCCGCGTACAACTGACAGCCCCGCCCCAGCCGAACCCCGTCCGCCAGACGCATTTCCTTACAGCCCTGAAGCGTCAATCCTGTGCCAAAACGTACCTTGCCACACGCGGCAAAGAGCCTCTTCCAGCACACCAGCCGTACCGCCATTCCCACCACAGTGGGAATCCACGCCACACCCGCAACAGCCAGCTCCTCAAAAAATCGTTTCATGCTTGGCCTCATGCTTGGAAAAAGCAAGGCACTCTGAGGGGGAGAAAATGCTCTAAAGAAGAGCTTCTCCCCCCTGATTCTGCCCTGCTCTTTCTTATTTCGTATACGTCAGGCGCAAGGCGTCTTGTTGCATCATGACGCGAACGCGGTCGAGGTCAGCCTGTGTGTCAACGCTGAGGGTGTTGGTCGCGGTAGGGATCATGCGGACTTTTTCGCCGTGTTCAAGGATGCGCATCATGTCAACCGATTCAATGATCTCAAGCGGAGTCTCGGACATGGCGTTGAACTTCAGCAGGTAATCCCGGCGGAAAGGAATGATGCAGACCTGTTTTTTCATGGGCACATGCGGGGTGCCCTTGCGGCGGGACGGGATGGGTTCGCGTGAAAAATACAGCGCGTCGCCCTGAAGATCCGTCACCACCTTCACTTCGTTGGGATCATCAAATTCTTCTTCTGTTGCCAGATCTGCCATCAGGTTCACAACATTGATAGAGGAATCCGCCAGCATGGGTGCCACCGCCGCCTCAATCATCTCAGGCGTCACCATCGGCTCATCGCCCTGCACCATGACCACGATGTCCGCCCGTTTCCCTGTCTTTTGTTCAATGCCGAGCATGGCTTCTGATGTTCTTGTGGTGCAGCGAACATGCGTGTCCGCTGTCATGATCGCGTTCAAGCCGGCAGACTGTGCGTAGTCCATGACCACCTGATCGCAGGTGGCGATCCACGTTGAAGACAAAGACGGACACATGGCGGTACGGATGGTCACATGCCCGACCATCGGGATGCCGTGGATGTCTGCAAGAGGCTTGCCCGGAAAACGGCTCGAACCCATACGAGCGGGGATAACAGCAATGATATTCATAGGAAAAACTCCTTCAGGATGGTGTGAGGGGGGAAATCAGTCTGCTTCATTCACAATAAGATACCCGCCAAGGTCCTTGAGGTCAGGATGCATCTCGCGGTGGATAGCTTCCATAACCTTAAGGACACCCTGCCCAAGATCTATGGACAGATGCGGCGTCATCTTGCGGCCTACTTTCGGCATAAAGGCGTAGGGAGTGATCTGGTAGTGTCCGCTGTTGGGGTCACACTGGAAGTTGATTGTAAGCTCCCTGCCGAGCATTTCTCCGATCATGCGGAACAGATCCCCCACCTGCATGGGGCGATCGCCAGCCAGCACGATGTTTTGATTGGCGTACTCAGGCTGAAGGATTTCTGCGGTACTGAGGGCGGCGTCTTCCACATGGATGTATTCGCGCAGCGCGGTCGGACTGCCATAATAGGTGATGGTGCCCGTTTCGAGAGCCTCCGCCACAAAGCGGTTGATGGCATTGCGGCGGTCAGCACGCGGGCCATACAAAGAACCGTACCGCAGGATCGTGTATTCCAGACCGTACATGGCGTGATAGTTTTCAATGTACAGCTCGCAAGCCTGCTTGCTACAACGATAAAACCCGCCGGACTTGCCATAGACATACAAAGAACTGGCAAAGACGTAGCGCTTTACACCAGCCTTGCGACAGGCTTCAAGCAAAATGACGTTGCCAACCACGTTGATTCTGGCGGTTTCCACGGGCTTCTGGTTGGATTCGCCAATGTCGGCAAGCCCTGCGAAATCAAACACCGCATCCGCCCCGCGAACCACCTTTTCGACCAGCGCTTCATCAAGAAGATTGCCAACAATCATTTCCTGATCCGAGCGCACATACGGTGAAGGGTGCAGATCCACAATGGTGACGCTGTGCCCGGCCTCGGACAACTTGTCGCACACATGGGAACCCAGAAAGCCAGAACCGCCGAACAAAACGATTTTCATGCCAAAAATCCTTTACAGCAAAAAAGTCTCTCTACCACACGCCGCACCGCCACCGTACCCCAACAAGCGCCAAAGTGGCTAAGGGGAAGGCTCTCTCTTACCGTTTCGGACATCCGGCGGAAGAAAGAAGAAACACGGCGTCGATGCCGTAGGCGATGAATTTGTAGCCATCGGCGATGCACTTGGCGAGGCGCTCCGGTTCTGGCTGCACAACATGGTTGCCCATAGCCATACCGTGTCTGGCGCACGCCGCGCTGATGCGTTTCATGGTCGCTATGAACTCCGGGTGGTCAAACTGCCCGGTCAGCCCCATCGAACCAGAAAGATCATACGGCCCCACCATGATGGCGTCGAGCCGGGGGTGACTGAGAATGGCGTCGAGTTCCTCAACAGCCCGGATGTGCTCAATCTGCGCCACCAGCAAGATGTCACGCGCAAGCCCTTCACGGTACACGTCAAACTCCCGCCCGTACAGATTGGCACGACAATACCCCACCCCACGGCTGCCGCCAGCGTCAGGGTATTGCGCCAGACTCATGGCGCGGTCAAGCTGGGCTCTGGATTCGATCATGGGGAAGATGATGCCCTGCGCACCGGAATCGAGCGCGTCCTTGATGGGGCGCAGATCCGCTTCCGGCAACCGTGCAAACGGCGCCGAACCTCCGTTTTCGATGGCTCGAAACACATCTGGCAACACCGCCCGCGTAAACGCGCCGTGTTCCATGTCTACAGCAACCCAGTCGTAGCCAGAAGCTCCAAGCACCTCGGCTACATCCGCAGAGGGAAACTGCAACCACGTCCCTACTGTCGCCTTGCCACCCTGCATCATCGCCCGTATTTCACACGCTGTTTTCATGCTTTTTTTCCTTGCTACAAGCTACCTGCCAAGCCCTGCCATCCGCGTTCGCAGACAATCGGGCATAGCGGTGTGAAACTATAAACCTACAGCCCCGCCCACGCAAGCGCGAGAGCGAGGCTGTCGAAATGCTCATGCCAACGTTGCCATTTGTAAACTGTCAACGTTCCTCTGTGCTAGGCCTTCAGGGTATCAATGATCGCGGTGAGTCTTGCGGTCTGCGAAACAAGATCCTGAACGGCTGTACCCGCTGTTTTCATGGATTGCGTCATTTCTTCTGCCAGCGTGTTGACCTCTTCGGTACGCTCGGTGATCTGCTCAGAGGCCGCACTTTGTTCTTCACTAGCGGTAGCGATAGAACGCACCTGTTCTGCAGAACCCTGTACCATGCCCACAATCCGCCCCAGTGCGCTCCCGGCGGTCGAGGCCAGCTCTGTTGTCCGGTCTATGAGCTGCGCCACCCGCTGCATCCCTTCAGAACTTGCCGTTGAACCGCGCTGAATGGCTCTGACAACGGTTGCCACTTCTCCGGTAGCGCTCATGGTCTTTTCCGCAAGTTTGCGGACTTCATCAGCCACCACCGCAAATCCCCGTCCAGCTTCGCCAGCGCGCGCCGCTTCAATAGCCGCGTTAAGCGCCAGCAGATTGGTTTGATCCGCCACATCTGAAATCATGACCATGATGCGGTCGATGTCGTGTGCCTTTTGTCCCAGCTCGGTAAGTTGTCCTTCCAGCTCTTTGGCGACTCGCTGCACATCGGTGATGCTCTTCACCACGTCTTCAACCACGGCACCGCCTGTTTCCGCCTCGTGCCGCGCATTTTCTACGTTTTCAGCGGTATGGGAGGCGCTTGACGCCACCTCAAGCACGGAAGCGTTCATCTGCTCCATGGCGGTAGCGGCCTCAGTGGTGCGCTGGCGCTGCACATCCGCGCTGCGCCTTGCCTGCTCTGTCTCCCGCAGGATAGCGTCTGCAACCATGCTGACATGCCGCACCACGCCTTCAAGTTCGCGTGCCGCCTGACTGCTGCCTTCTTTGCGCGCCTTTTCTCCAGCTTCACGCGCTCTTTCAGCTTCCTCCAGCGCATCCCGTGCCCGATCTGTCTGCGCCTCGGCTTCCGCGCTCTTCCCCTCGGCAACGCGGATCAGTTCACCCAGACTGGTCACCATCCGATCAAGACTGTGGTGCAACGCGAGCATCTCGCCAGAAAAATGCCTGACTTCGGGCAAGGCCTTGAGATTGCCCGACGCAATGGACTCAGACGCATGAACCAACAGCTTGATGGGCTTGCTCACGCTGTAGGCCAGCCAGAAGGACAGCCCCAGCAACAGCACCGCAATCCCAAGCCCTGTGAGCGCGATGTTCCAGATCACCGCGTTGGTGGCGCCGTACACGTCTGCTTCGTCAGTCACCGCAATGAGCTTCCAGCCGTTGTAGCCTGTGAACACGGTGACCAGTCTTTGTACATCCGAGTTCGTGTCAACAAAGGTGCCTGTGCTCAGTGTTACCGCCTGCTGTAGTGCCGGCCTGTCCAGATCCTTGACATTCTTAAAAATCATGCCCTTGTCTTTGGGATTGGCAAGCACCATGCCCGCGTTTTCCACAAGCACCACATACCCGGTCTTGCCAAGGCGGATTCTCGACACCATGTTCACAATGCTTGTCAGTTGAATGTCGATGCCGACAATGCCGATGACTTTTTTCTGCGGATTGAAAATCTTGGCGGTCACAGCGCAGACAGCAAGCCCTTGCGGGGTGCTGTAGGCGGGACTGATGTTCACATCATTAGGATTGTTCATGGTCTTGCCGTACCACGGACGCACGCGAGGGTCCCAGTGCGCAGGCCAGACAGAGGAGGGGTATTCGTTGAAATTGCCGTTGTCCATGCCCACAAAGATTCCAGAATAGAGCGGGTGCGAATCGCGCATCTGTCCGGTTTCCATGTCGATACGCAAGGTTTCCGGGTTCATCTCCTCGCGTGGCATTCGTTTTGGACTGGTGTTTTCCACATAATTGGGCAATTGCAGATAGCCTGCCTGCATGGCAGGGGAAGACGCAAGCATCTGCGCGTTTTCCTGACTGTTCAAAAACATGGCTTCAATGTATTCACTCGCACGGGACAATTGCCCCAGCGCAGACGCTTCATAGGCCTCAAGAGAAGCCTTACGCATCTGCCACGAGACAAGACAAATCACACTTCCCGTTGCAAGCAGGATAGCGACCAGAAACGAGCAAATAAGTTTGGTGCGAATAGTCACGAAAACCCCCCGACGGTAATAACGATGACAAAGAACACCCTACAGAAAACATTTCTGCTACTGTGTAGTTTTTTATGTATACCCTTTTACACATAATTTCGTCAATAGTGTAAACACGTTGTAATAGTTACGCTTTTACTTCCTTCGATCTGAACAGCGGCATGGCGTTGGTGAGAGCGTCAGGAGACGCGAACAAAAAGGCGGTGTCGCCAGCCTGCAAATATTCGTCACCGCCCGGTGAGGGGATGATCTCGCCCTTGCGCCTGATGCCAACCACAGTGACACCGTGCGCCTTGCGCATAGACGTCTCCAGCAAGCGCTTTCCCGCTACCTCTGCGCCCTTTTCCACTTTGCAGGCCACCACCTCAAGCCCAGTGAGCAACTCGTTTGCCATGACCTCGCCCGTCTGTTTCAACCCCATGCCGCGCACACTCAACTGCCGCGCCATGCCGTAAATCTCGTTCCGAATGCTGTTCACATAGCGCTCAACCGTCTGCCGAGGCACCAGATAATGCCCCAGCACCCGCGAGAAGATTTCTATGGAGGTTTCAAAATCTTCCGGGATCACGTCGTTGGCGCCCAGGTGCTTCAGCGCCTGCACTTCGCCCAAAAAGCGCGTGCGCACGACAATATGGATTTTGGGATTGATCTTGCGGGCAAGCACGGTGATCGCTCGGACTGCCGTGGGATCAGAAATAACAACCGCCAGCACCCGTGCGGAACGGATACCGAAATGCTCCAGCACCAGCGGCCTGGTCGCGTCACCGCTGTGAATCGGTTCGCTCACGCGACACCGGCTCACGGTGTCAGGATTCATTTCAAGGATAACATAGGGAATCCCGGTTTCTTTGGCGGTACGAGCAAGGTGCTTGCCGCCAACGCCAAACCCCACGATGATGAGGTGTTCCTTCATGCTGGCATCTGCCGCAGTACCATCGTCGCTTTCATCAGGAACCCCCCCACGAAAGCGCCGACTCACCGCACCAGACACCTGCGGCGCCATATCCATGACAAAGGGGGTCAGCATCATCGTCAGAATGCTCGCCGCTAAAAACGTCTGGTAGCCCATCTCATCAAGCAAACCATTGGACACCGCAGACCGCGCCAGCACAAAAGAAAATTCCCCGATCTGCGCAAGATTCATGGCTGCCAGCAGAGCCACCCGCAACGGGTATCCCATCACCAGCGTGGCAGGCACCGCAAGCACAACTTTGAGCACAATCAAGGTCGCGGCAAAGGCAATGATAATCCCAACATGGTCGATGAAAAAACGCACATCAAGCAACATGCCCACGGAAATAAAAAACAGACTGGTGAACACGTTCTTAAACGGCAACACCCCCTCAAGCGCGTTGAGGCTGTACTCTGACCCCGCCAGCAACAAGCCAGCAAGAAACGCCCCCAGCGCCAGCGAAAGCCCCAGATACGATGTGCCAAGCGCAACAGCCAGACAAAGCCCCAGCACCGTCATGAGCATAAGCTCACGGCTGCGCGTGCGCAACACCTGCTCCATGATCCTCGGCACCGCGTATTGCGCAAGCAGCCACCCCCCACCAAGAATCGCCACCGTGCGACCAGCAGACAGCGCCAGCGACCACGCATCCGCCTCTGTCTTGCCCGCCAGCAGTGGAATGGCAAGCATCATCGGTACGATAGCGATGTCTTGAAAGATGAGCACCGCCAGCGTCAACCGCCCCTGTGGCGATTCTGACTGCGCTTTTTGCTGCAAGCGACTGAGCACAATCGCTGTTGAGGACAACGCCGCAAGGCACCCAAACACCACGCCTTCTTGTGGCGTATGCCCAAACACTAAGGCCAGCCCCGCAAAGGCGGCAACCGTAAGCCCCACCTGCACCGTGCCGCCCATAAAAACAAGTTTGCGCAATCTCGCCAGCTCTTCGCCGGAAAGCTCCATACCGATGGTGAACAGCAAAAACACGACGCCAATTTCAGCAAGCAGTTCAACAGCATGGACATCTTGCACCAGTCCAAGCGCTGTAGGGCCACACAGCACCCCCGTCAGCAAGAAACCCACAATCGGGGGAATCCGTATCCGGTGGCAGACCAGCAACACCCCAATGGACAGACAAAAAATCGAAACAAGATCGGGCAAAAGAGGAATATCCATGCGTAAAACTCCGTATAATGGACAAAAAACGAGGGAAAGGCGTCTTGTCAAAGTCACAGGGCAATACTATACCTATGTACACTGAAGAACCCAGAGCCCCTGTCAAGGAGAATACAACAATGACCAGTCAATTGAAAACCTTCATGTTGCTGGCCCTGCTTTCAGGGCTGATTATTGTACTTGGTGGCGCGCTTGGCGGCAAGACCGGTATCCTCATCGCGTTCGGGCTAGCGCTGGTCATGAATGTAGGGAGTTATTGGTATTCGGACAAGATCGTTTTAAGCATGTATAAGGCTCGTGAACTCAACGAATCCGAAGCCCCCATGATTTATGCCATGGTGCGCGATCTTTCCAGAGCGGCGAACATCCCACAGCCTCGGCTCTATGTGGTGCCCGAACAGGCTCCCAACGCCTTTGCCACCGGGCGCAATCCCGAACACGGCGTGGTTGCGGTGACAGAAGGCATTGTGCGCCTGCTCTCGCCGGACGAATTGCGCGGCGTGATCGCCCACGAAATAGCCCACATCGCACATCGGGATATTCTCATCCAGACGGTGGCTGGCGTCATGGCCTCAACCATTGTGTCCATCGCCAATTTCATGCAGTTTGCGGCGATTTTCGGGATCGGGCGGAGCAGCAACGAAGAAGGCGGCAGCACCAACCCCCTCATGGCGATTGTGCTTGCGCTTGTCGCACCCATTGCCGCAGCCCTGATCCAGTTCGCTATTTCGCGTTCGCGTGAGTATCTTGCAGACGCCAGCGGAGCACAATTTTGTGGCAAGCCGCTTGCTCTTGCTTCGGCACTCGAAAAACTGCAATCGTGGAATCAGCGCATCCCCATGCAAAACGGCAACGCCTCCACAGCCGAACTTTTTGTTGTCGCCCCCATGTTCGGAAGCGGCATGGCAAGCCTCTTCAGCACCCACCCCGACACCGCCGACCGCGTGGCTCGGCTCCGAGCCATGGCGTAGAAAATCAAAGAAAAGACTCTCCAGCAAAAGCCCGCCGCGCAACGCAACATACGATTGCGTTGCGCTTTCCCCTTGACGGAACAGGCATATTCCGGTAGCGAAACACCCTCTGCTACAGAGAGCATTTTCACGTTGAAAATGCTCTAATGCCCTTGAAACGGGGCAAACTTTCGAGCTGTCGGGAGCAGGACTATGCGGTGGCGCCTTTCTGTTGGGCTGGCAATGGCTGTCTGTCTGGGACTTTCCGGTTGTGCTGAAAAGCGCACCGGGAGCACTCTTGCGGATGTGCAGCCGCCTGCAAAACCGTCTCCGTCCGCTTGTCCGGGCATTTTTGTTCTCGCGCCCGCAGCGTATATGCAGTATATCCATGAGGACGAACCCGTGTTGCTGGCGTCAGAAGGTCGCCGCACGGATCTGGCTGTCTATTGCACGGCACAAGAAGCTGTCTCCACAGAACGGACGCTTGAAGAAGATTGCCTGCTTGCGCCCGGACTCTGGCGGTTGTACCGCTTGCAGGGTGTGTGGGAACAAGATGTGGTGGAAATAGCACCGGGTAACTGGCGGATGCGCCGCCCCTCCGAGCTGATCCCACATCCGCAAGGATAAAACCTCGTACTCTGGAATTGACCAGAATCATTCGATTTCTTGTACATACTAAACACGTTCAGAAGAACTTCCCTTAGGGGGAATCTCTCTTTCCAAACGTTCAGGAGAGTCTATGACGACGACGCACCGCTGCGGATGGGTCGCCCTGATGGGGCCGCCCAATGCGGGCAAATCCACGCTCACCAACGCCCTTGTGGGGCAGAAGGTAGCCATTGTTACGGCAAAGCCGCAAACCACACGCAACAAGATTGTGGGTATCCTTACCCAAAAAGACGCGCAGATCATTTTTATGGACACCCCCGGCGTCCATGCCTTGCGCGGACAGACACGCGGTCAGCTTGGCAAGATCATGGTACAGTCGGCCTGGCAGAGCTTTGCCACGGCGCAATGTATCTTGCTTGTCCTTGACGGGGAACTGTATCTGCGCAAGCCCGAATATATGGAGCGGGATCTGGCACCGCTGACCCAGCCGCTGATTGATGAAGAGCGGCCTGTGGTTGTGGTTATCAACAAAGTGGACATGTTCCACGACAAATCCCGGATGCTCCCCTTGCTGGAATCGGTGGCGGCACTGTTCCCCAAAGCTGAAATCTTTCCCGTCTCTGCTCTGCGGCGCAACGGGGTGGATCAGCTCCTCGAACTCATCCGTACTCACTTGCCTGAAGGCGAAGCGCAGTTCCCTGCGGATCAGCTTTCAACAGCGCCCATGCGTTTCATGGCTGCCGAGATCATCCGCGAAAAACTGTTTGACAAGCTCTACCAGGAAGTCCCCTACTCCGTTGCTGTTGACGTGGAAGTGTGGGATGAAGAACCAGATCGCGTGCTCATCCACGCGGCTATCTTTGTGGCGCGTCCGTCACACAAGGCTATGGTCATCGGGCGGGCTGGTGAAGGTATCAAGGCCATCGGCACAGCCGCCCGCAAGGAAATTCGGGATCTGCTCGATAAAAAAGTCCACCTTGAACTCTGGGTCAAAGTGCGTGAAGACTGGGTAGATGACGCTCAGTTCCTGCACAGTCTCGGCTTTGGGGCGGAATCGGAGTTGTAACCATGAATCCATCAGAATGCGCGGCTCTTGGCGAACGTCTGGAAGCTGTACGAGAACGTCTCCGTAGCGCGGCAAAAACCGCTGGGCGCGCACCTGAAGACATCCGCCTGATCGCGGTGTCAAAGCTCCACCCCGTTGCAGCCATTGTCGCGGCGACAACCTTTGGGCAACGGGTTTTCGGTGAGAATTATGTGCAAGAAGCGCTTGCCAAACAAGACGCCTTGGCAAACACCGACATCGAATGGCACTTCATCGGGCACGTCCAGACCAACAAGGCCAAGGATGTCACCGGGCGCTTTGCGCTCATCCATACCGTGGACTCGCAGAAATTCGCAGAGACGCTGGCTCGACGTCTGCCTGATTCTGTAGCGCACCAAGGCGTCTTGTTACAGGTCAACATCGGCGACGAACCGCAAAAAGCTGGGGTAGACATCGCCGATCTGCCAGCACTGGCAGAAGCGGTACTCGCTCTGCCCCGCCTCACCGTGCGTGGCCTCATGTGTCTGCCTCCGGTGTTTGATGCCGGAGAAGACGCCAGACCCTACTTTGCCCGTCTGCGAAACCTGCGCGATCAGCTCGAATCCCGTCTGGGCATCGTCTTGCCGGAATTGTCCATGGGCATGTCTGGCGACTGCTCCCAGGCTGTCGAAGAAGGCGCAACCCTTGTGCGTGTTGGTACTGATATTTTCGGCCCGCGTTCCGCTAGGGCGCTGTAACGGCCTCCGGCGGGGGGGTGCCTCCGGCGGGCAGGGGCGTTGCCCCTGCACCCCAGCAGGGCGCTGCCCTGCACCTGCAAGGGGCG
>JAVVPW010000012.1:0-23822 GCA_036655575.1 Bilophila sp. | reverse complement strand
TGGAATTTTGGGGTAGATACAGGGTTGTACCCGCTTGGTTCTTGCACCATGAAGTACAATCCCAAGGTCAACGAACAGGTTGCAGCGCTCCCCGGTTTTGTGAACGCGCACCCGCTTTTGCCTGCGGCACTGTCGCAAGGTGCGTTGCGGATTTTATACGAAACCGAGCAGATGTTGTGTGAAGTGACGGGTCTTGAGGCTTGTTGTCTTCAGCCTTCTGCTGGGGCGCATGGGGAGCTGACGGGCATCATGCTCATTCAGGCTTGGCATCGGGCACAAGGTCGTCAGCGCACAAAGATGTTGATTCCTGACACCGCGCACGGCACCAATCCTGCGAGTGCGGCGTTGTGTGGGTACACTGCTGTCAAGGTGCCGTCTGGCCCTGATGGGATTCTCACCGTTGAAGATGTTGCGGCTCTGATGGACGACGAATGCGCCGGGATCATGGTCACAAATCCCAACACCTTGGGGTTGTTTGAAGCCAATCTGGCTGCTATTGCTACGCTTGTACACGAGCGCGGTGGTCTGGTATACGGCGACGGTGCGAATCTCAACGCTGTTATGGGGTATGCCCACATGGGGCGCATTGGTGTGGATGTCATGCACATGAATCTGCACAAGACATTCTCCACGCCGCACGGTGGTGGTGGCCCCGGTTCTGGCCCCATCTGTGTTGGAAAGACGCTTGCGCCGTTCTTACCGGGCCCGCGTCTGGTAGAAGAAGGCGGACAGCTTGTGTGGTCAGAGAATGTTGCACCGCACTCTATTGGGCGTTTGCATCCGTTCTGGGGGCAGTTTGGGGTTGTCTTGCGGGCGTGGGCGTACATGAAGACGCTGGGGTCACAGCTCAAGCGTGCCAGTGAGTTGGCGGTGTTGAATGCGAATTACATCAAGGCGCGTTTGCGTGGGGTGTATGATTTACCGTTCCCGCAGGCTTCACTTCATGAATGTGTGTTCACCGACAAGTTGCAGCAAGCCTTCAACGTCAGCACCATGGATGTTGCCAAGCGTCTCATTGATTGCGGGTTTCATCCGCCGACGGTGTATTTCCCGCTGGTTGTGCAGGGCGCGATCATGATTGAGCCGACAGAATCCGAATCGCTGGAAGATCTGGATGCCTTTATTGAAGCGATGCGTTCCATTGCGCAACTCGCCGAAACCGACGCTGGGTTGCTGCACGCTGCTCCAACGCGCACGAAGATCGGTCGTGCCGATGAAGTGGGTGCGGCGCGTAAGCCTGTGCTTACGGGTGATATGTAGGGTCTATGTAGGGTTTTTGAAGGACAAGAGATTGTCCTTTTGACGTACAAAAGCGTCCTTTTGACGTACAAGTGACGTCCTTCGGATGTCGAAAAAGAGCAGGGGGAGGAGGAAGGGGGTTGCGCCCCCTTTCCTCCTCCCCCTGACCCCCTCCACCTTCCTGCTTTACCCTGACACCCTTCGCTCCACGGTTTTGAGCGGACGAAAGCCCCGAAGCGGGGCTTTAAAGCTCCAATGTCTGGCACCCTCCGAATCTCTATCTGTGCTCTCCTTGCTCTGTATGTCTTGTCCCTTCCTGTTCTTATGACGCTCGGATGGGTGAGAGGGGAGTGGGAGAGGGAGAATGGTAGCTCTGGCAACATCTCTCGCCACGAATCAAGGGGAGTGGAGAGAGGGGAATGAGGGGGGGCGTACTGTTATGCTGAGGCTTCGGGGAGGAGGAAGGCTTTTAGTTCTGCGGGGTTGCTTCCGCTGAAAAGGGTTGTCAGGGGGAAGCTGTCGAGTATGGGGGCAACGGCTTGTACGGTATAGGGAACGCCGACGAGAGCGGTTTCGAGGGGTTGGTGTTGCGTGGGGTGCCTGCGAAGAAGTCACCCGCGAAGCGGCAGGATTCGACCGCGCCCGCCCGCACCGCGAGGAAGACCTCAAGTTTGCCCCACGAGAAGCGTTTGCTCTTGTGTTCGGTGAAAGGCGGCGACGCGCCGTATGTCCAGTCCCATGTGGTGTATTTTTCGTCTCGCAGTTGGGTTATAGCCGTGATATCCGCATCCGTCAGCGTATACGTTTCGCCGGATCGTTGCGTCAAGATCGCCTCCCGCACCCGTTCCACGGTGAGCTTAGGAGCCGAAAGAGGTCGCGGGTAGTCCGCCAGATTGTCCACCCGCCCCCGAACCGAGGCCACGCCCTTGGAGCGGTATTTTTCCGGGTCAACGTGCAGCGCCAGTTCCAGTCTGTCCAGATCGGTACTGACAAGGATGCAGCCGTGATGCAAAAAGCGCTGCCCTTGCTGGCAATGCGCTACCCCCGCCACTTTGCGTCCGTTGAGCAACAGGTCGTTCCGTCCAGAAAAGGTGACAGGCAAACCAAGCTGTTGCAAAGCCATTGCAATGGGTTTACCCGCTTCACTAAAAGACGGGAGTGTGCCTGTTGCGCCAAGGTGATGAATGAAAGTGTAGTTCAACGTCCCTTCATCATGGTACACCGTACCCCCGCCAGTCATGCGCCGTACCACAGCAATGTTGTTCTCTCGCACGAAAGCAGCGTTGATTTCCTGTCTGGTATTCTGAAAACGCCCGACCACCAGCGTTGGTTTGTTCTGCCACAAGATGGCATAGCCGGGATGTCCGGGTTCAATCCTGTGCAAAAAAGTTTCCTCAAGCGCAAGATTGAAGGCCGGATCAAGACTTGTATTCATTATCCAGTACATAAAGACTCCAGCGACAAAGAGCGTCACCGTTTACTTGTAAAAGAGGCTACTGAACGAGGCTGTCCTGCAAGAAGCCGAGTTGTGCGTCAAAGCCGCGCCCGTATCGCAAACATGCCGGGTCAAGGGGCGGCTCGCCCCTTGCAGGTGCAGGGCAGCGCCCTGCCCGCCGGAGGCTTGCACCTAAACACGCCGGGTCAAGGGGCGGCTCGCCCCTTGCGGGTGCAGGGCAGCGCCCTGCCCGCCGGAGGCTTGTGACGCCCTGCCCGCCGGAGGCTTACCCTAGTAGGCGCCCCAGGGCTTCGTTGACAACAGCGGGGTTTGCTTTGCCGCGCATTTTGCGCATGACCTGCCCCACAAAGAAGCTAACGAGTTTGGTCTTGCCGCCCTTGTAGGCGGCGACTTCGGCGGGGTTTTCTGCCAGCACTTCAGCCACTGCCGCGTCAATAGCGCCGGTGTCCGAGACTTGCGCCAGTCCTTTCTCGCGCACATAGGCTTCCGGCATGGCACCACTCGTGAACAGGTCGCCGAAGATGTCTTGTGCGATTTTGGCGCTGATGAGTCCACTATCCACAATGCGCGCCAGTTCTGCCAGTGCTTCCGGGCGCATGGCTGCTTCTGCAAGCGTCACCCCGCGCTGATTTTGTTCGCGCAGAAGAGAGCCAGTCATAAGATTGGCGATTTTGCGCGGTTCGGCATACTGGGCGACAGCGGCTTCAAAAAAGTCGGCAAGGACTCGATCGCCTGTGAGGAGTTCGGCGTCTGGTACGGGAAGTTGCCATGTGGCAACAAAGCGGTCGCACCGTGCTCTGGGCAGTTCGGGGAGGGTCTTTTTCCAGTGGTCGAGTTCAGCAGGCTCAATGTGAACAGGCACCAGATCCGGGTCAGGGAAGTAGCGGTAATCGTGCGCTTCTTCCTTATTCCGCATGGCGCTGGTGCTCCCTTTCACGCTGTCAAACAGGCGTGTTTCCTGAATTACTTTGTCGCCATCCTCAAGCACGTCGCGCTGTCTGGCAATCTCAAATTCGATGGCCTTCTGGACATGCCGGAAGGAATTGAGATTTTTGAGTTCTGTGCGTGTGCCGAGCACTTCGGAACCGCGTGGACGGATCGAGACGTTGGCGTCGCACCGGAAGCTCCCTTCCTCCATATTGCCATCGGTGATGCCAAGGCAAACCACAATGGCGTGGAGCGCCTTCAGGTACGCAACGGCTTCTTCGGCGCTGCGCATATCCGGTTCGCTGACGATTTCAATAAGCGGGACACTGGCTCGATTGAGGTCAAGGAACGTCTTGTCCTCGGTAGCGGAATGGATGTTTTTGCCCGCATCGGTTTCCATATGGATACGGGTGATCCCGATGCGCCGTGTCGGGCCACCGTCAACACTGATGTCAAGATGCCCTGGGCCACACAGCGGAAGCTCGAACTGGGAAATCTGGTAATTGTACGGCATGTCAGGGTAAAAGTAATTTTTGCGGGCAAAGACGGAATCGTTGTTGATGGTGCAGTCAAGCGCGAGTCCCGCCCGCACAGCGTACTCCACGGCGGTCTTGTTGAGCACCGGCAACACGCCCGGCATCCCCGAACAGACTTCGCACACGTTGGTATTCGGTTCAACGCCAAACGTTGTGGGGCAGGAGCAGAACAGCTTGGTGCGCGTCGAAAGGTGAACATGCACTTCAAGACCAATAACCGTTTCAAAATCAGACATACGAAAAACTCCATTGCGGGGCTGAGAATGAACATGTTGTCATCTGGTAACAAGTACGTTGAGAGCTTTTTGAGCGTCTAGTTTCCGTAAAGTTCGGGGTTGAGTGTTGGATCGTTGTACATTTTGAATTGGAAATAGAGCTTTGGCGTTTTGGTTCCGTGTAGGAATTCACCCACCAGATGGACAACAGCGTCAGCAAGGTCGGTACGTTGGGTGTGGAGGATGTCGAGCTTGGTCTGGCAGGAAGCGAGGTGTTCGGGGGTCACGTTGTCGCGGTGAAGCTGTTCGTCCATGTGCCAGATTTTGAGGCTCAGGATTGACAGCCGGTCAAGCGCCATGCCGAGAGATTCTGTGTTGATGCTGGCAGAGGGGTGCTTGGGCAGGAGCGGGGTCATGAGCGCGACAAGGCAGGCGTCCACCCGTTCCACGCGGTCGTTTCGTTCCTGATTGAGCGCGTCGATGCGGTACTTGCAGTCGGCGATCACTCCCGGCGTCACGTCGCGGCGGCGGGCGATGTCTTCCACATGCCAGAGCTGAAAATTGCGCAGATGTTGCGCGATCACCAGTTCTTGCAGGAGGTTAGGGCTTGGCGCTGTGTCAGAAAGCGCGGGGTCGGGGATGTCGATGGTGCCATCGCGGACAGCGCTTTCGTGCAGGTGCCAGGTTGCGGTTGTGGTTGTTTGAGCGTCAAAACAGGTTGTGAGAAGCGCAAAGAGTTCAGAAGAGGTCATGGGAGTTCCTGCGTGCTGGAGATGGTAGCGTCAAAAAATTTACCGACGCCGTAGTCGCTGCGCCGGAAGAATTGTTCCGGGCTAGGGCCTATGATTTGCAATTCCGGGTGACTGCGCTGCATGTCAAGCGCAATGCGCATTTCCTTGGTGCAACCGGTGGAAAAGGTTGCGTCCTTGCCCGACCAGATGGGGGGGACTTTGCGATCCATAAGGGCAAAGCTCTTTTCGATGTCGTCCATGCTCTGGAAGCGCCAGATATTGATAAGTCCGCTTCGTTGCACCTGTTCCCACATGAACATGAGGTCATCGCCGTCCATGCCGGGTTCAAAATATTCCGCCGGGTTGATGATGAACACCTCATCGAGCTTTTCGCGCAGAAAGGTGACAAAGATTTCCGCCATTCTGACAGCGGTTTTGGTCTGACCGGGGAGACTGCCGATGATGCAACTGTAGAACATCACGGAGTTGCCGCTGTCCTTGGCAGTGCGCATGGCTTTGATGATGGTTCCGGCCTTGGTGGTCAGTGTTTGTTCGCTGAATTTGCGGACACTTTGAGCATGGGGTTTGAGTTCCATGCACACGGTGCCGTCTTCTTCCCAGAAGCAGAAAATGTCTCTGGTAAAGAGGTGGCTGGTGCCGAGCAGAACATCCTTATTGCGTTTGCCCTTGGCAAGGATGCAGTCGCTTTCCTTCCACGCACGGGCAAATGTAACAGAGGTGCGGTAGAGGTTGAGGCGTTCCCCTGTCCCGTCCGAGATGATGAGAAGGCGGCTTTCGCGCAGGCGGCGCAGGAGGTCGTTTTTGGAGCTTGCGGGGATTTTGAGGATGTTTGAGCCGGGGATCTTGTCCACCAGCGAGGGGTCGCGTTCCAGATCCCAGATGGTGGGCGCGTGGTAGAGCGGGGTTTCCTTGAGTGTGAGGATGACCTTGTGGCCAAGCCGCAACAACGTCTGGATGATGCGCAGATCAAGCGCCAGTCCGCCTTCAAGATCGCAGAGATAGAGAAAGGTTCTGGGTTCTTCGGTCGAACCGAGCAGCGCTTGCACTTGCGGTGCAAAGGCGTCTGCACCGGAGAACATGTCGGATGCAGCGATGGGTTCGGATGCCGCGATTTGTTCGGTGGCGGCGCTTGCGCGGGTGGTGGCGCAAGCGTCCATGACACGCGCCAGTCCTGCCTGCGAACGTCCGGCAAGGTGAAAGAGGCGCGTGAGTTCCGCAAGATCCAGTTGAGCGCGCAGGTGTTTGATGTCAGTGCAACGCGATGCGGATTCCGGGATGCGTTCGAGTTCCCGGAGAAAGGATGGGGCGTTGAGAAAAGTAATGATTTCCTTATTTTGCAGGTAGCGCTCTGCCATCCACGGGTCATTGTCTTCAAACTGGCTGATGAGTGTGGTGGTGAGGCGCTTCACGAGTCGAGAGGGAAGGATGTTGCGCAGGGCAAGGCACCCCCGGAAGCGGTGGCGGCAATAGTTGATCATGTTGCGCCGCTTTTCCCGGTCGTTCACCCGTCTGATGATTGCGAGCACGGACTTCCAGGCTTGCACATACTGTCGCAGCAGGTGCGGCGGCAGCAGCGGCGTGCGCTTGCGGTAGGCTTCGACAAGCTGGTGAAAGGTCGCGTCAGAGCAGGGCACATAGATCTGTCTGTCGTCAAGCGCCACCATGAAGCGCAACTGTTCAGGCCCGGCAACACCTGTCGGGTTGATGTGGTGCTCGATGTTGTTCTCTGCCCGAAAGCTGTAGAACCACGCATCGAAAGCCGGATGCGTGCCCAGCCGGATGTCACAAACGTGCCTGACAGGGGGAACAGTGTTCATGCTGGCCTCAGCTCGGAGGAAGAAACAGGGGTACGCGACTCGATAAAGCCTCTGTCACGCAGACGCTGATAATAGCTGTTGCCGCAGATGGTGAAGAGCAAGAGTCCGTGCGGCACGCCAAAGACGTGGACAACATCGCCGCCGATCAGCGGAAACCCTTCCTGTCCGTCCACAGTCAGGCAACTGTCGTGGCTCTCCGCCTCTGTTTCCAGTTCGATTTGACTTTGCGGCGGGAGCACCATGGGCGGAAAACTTTTGAAGAACGGCGAGATGGGCGTGATCGTCAGCGCTTGTACCTCTGGGTGTACCAGTGGGCCGTGGGCAGAAAGAGCGTAGGCCGATGTCCCAAGCGGTGTGGAAACGATGATGCCGTCAGCGCGGATGCGTCCCAGATCTTCGCCCTGCACCCGGACACGCACCGGCAGAACCCGCGCCAGCGCCCCCCGCCCCACGACCACATCGTTGATAGCGTAGCCCGTGTGGACAACGGTTCCGGTGCGGCGCACATTCCACCCAAGGATCAGGCGCGGGCAACACTCAAGCTCTCCAGCAAGCAGACGGGTGAGGTGTGGCTCCCAATTTTGGGCGGAAAGTTCCGCGAGAAAGCCAACTTGCCCAAAATTGACACCGATCACAGGGAGGTTGAGCCCGGCAAGTTTACGGCAGACGCCCACAAAGGTGCCGTCACCGCCAAGGATCAAGACGGCGCCGACCTCGCGGGCAGCGGCGGTCAGTTCGTCTTGCAAGACTTCCGCAGACAAAGAGCAACACCGCACCCCACGCGCCTTGAGCCACGCCTCCATGAGAAAAGCGGTGCGCTCGGCGGTGTCGTGCCGGATTTTGGTAACCAGAAGAACAGAAGTAACAGACTGCATCCCCTTCAGTAGTAGAATCCCTGTGTTTCTTCAAGAGCAAAGTTGTGAGAAGGGCAGTCGTTTGAGCGAAAACCTGTCTTTAGAGCCTTTTTGAGCGATTGGGTGCGGTACGCTCACCGCGTTTGTCGTCACGCGACAACTTGTCAGCGGGTGGTGTTTCGTTTATATATGGGGGCTTGCCGTAGACTACGGTTTGTGGCGAGAAGGAAAGGGGAACGGTATGGACAGGGCATTGCAGATGATTTCCCGTCATGCGGAAGACGGCGCGAAACTGAGACGTGATTTTTTTGCCGTCCACGGCGTCAGAGTGGCGGAAGCCGCACGGCGCATGGCCGTGACCGTTGCGCGAGGCGGCAAGATTTTGCTGGCGGGCAACGGCGGGAGTGCTGCGGACGCGCAACACTGGGCGGGAGAATTTGTCAACCGCTTCTTGATGGATCGTCCGCCTCTTCCAGCGATTGCGCTGACCACCGACAGCTCGGTGCTGACAGCCATCGGGAACGATTTTGGGTACAATCTGGTGTTCACCAAACAGATTCAGGCACTGGGTCGCGCTGGGGATGTGTTCATCGCCATTTCCACCTCAGGGAACAGCGAGAATCTTATCAATGCCTTGCAGGTTGCCCGCAAGCAGGAGCTGTTCACCATCGGGATTACGGGTGACGGTGGCGGGCGGATGGCGCAGTTGTGCGATCTGCTGCTCCCTGTTTCTCACGCCTCAACCCCGCTGGTGCAGGAAGTGCATTCCGCCATCGGGCACATGCTGTGCGCGCTGACGGATCATTATCTTTTTGAAAATGTCATGGCGATCAAGCCCATGCTTGATTGATTGGAGAAGTCCTATGCCTCTTTTTGAGTATCATTGTACCCGGTGTGGTCACGAATTTGAAGAACTTGTTTTTGGAGACGAACGCCCTGTTTGCCCTGCCTGCCACGCAGAAGCCACGGAGAAAAAACTGTCCCGGCCTTGTCGGGTGTGTTCTGGTTCTTCCGCTAGTGGCAGCATGGGAGATATGAGCGGGATGAGCGCGCCTGCTTCTGGCGGCGGTTGTTCCGGCTGCTCTGGCGGGAATTGTTCGAGCTGTCATTAAGGAAGGCCTTGCGGGTCGAGGCGTTGCCACGACACCTTTTGTTGGGATGCTACAATGTCAGAGGGGTACATGAAAAAACTCACCATAGCCACAAGGGGCAGTCGTCTGGCGCTCTGGCAGGCGAACCACGTCAAGGCCTGTCTTCACGCCGTGCATCCTGAACTTGCGGTGGAGCTGTATGTCATCAAGACCAAGGGCGACATCATCCTTGATGTCCCGCTGGCAAAGGTGGGTGGCAAGGGCTTGTTTGTCAAGGAGATCGAAGAGGCTCTGTTGGCAGGGACAGCGGATATTGCGGTACACAGTATGAAAGATGTGCCCATGCTCTTGCCGGAAGGGCTTGCGCTTGGCATTGTACCCGAACGCGAAGACCCTGCGGATCTGTTTTTGTCTGTACACCATGCCTCGCTCGAAGCTCTGCCTGAAGGGGCGCTTGTGGGGACGAGCAGTTTGCGGCGACAGGCGCAGGTGCTGGCCTTGCGGCCTGACGTGCGTGTCGAATCCTTGCGGGGCAATGTGGACACGCGCATCCGCAAATTGTTGAACGGCGATTTTGACGCCATCATCATGGCGGCGGCGGGCATGAAGCGGCTCGGACTCGCCACACCGCGTGAAGCCGTTCTTGCGCCCCCTGTCTTTGTGCCTGCGGTGGGGCAGGGCGCTTTGGGGATTGAATTTCGGCAGGACAACGTGGAACTTGCCGCGCTGCTTGCCTTTTTGGAACACGCGCCCACAAGAATCTGTGTGGAGGCCGAGCGTGGCCTTTTGGCGGGACTGGACGGGGGCTGTCAGGTGCCCATTGCCGGGCACGCGGTGCTCATCGAACCAGATGCCAGCGGCGCACAGCGCTTCCGACTGGAAGGGCTGGTGGGCGAAGTAGACGGTTCGCAGATCCTGCGCCGGACTGTGGAAGGCTACGCTTCTGAGGCTCGTGCTGTTGGGCTTGCTCTTGCCAAAACGCTGTTGCAAGATGGCGCGGGCGAGATTCTTTCCAGAGTGTATGCGCAAGAGTCAGCGTAAGCTCGTTTGCAAAGGTTCAACGAACTCTACAGGAATACCATGAATAAACTATCTCCATTGCCGAGTCGCCGTCTGTGTGCCTGTCTGTCTGCGGATCGCATTCCTTGGGAAAACAGCGATGCCATCCCGCGCACCGGACACCGACGGGTTGCACCGCAGCCACGAGCCTTGAAAGCGCTCGAACTGGCGTTGCACATCCACACGGCGGGATACAATGTGTATCTTTCCGGCGATTCCAATTTGGGGCGCACCTATCTGCTCAAGGAATTTCTGGCACCGAGGGTGCGCAAGGCACCCACCCCGCCGGATTTGCTGTACGTCAATAATTTTGAAGACCCGGATCGTCCGTTGCTCTTGTCTGTCCCGGCAGGGCAGGGCAAGAAGGTGCGGAACGCGCTGACGCAGGCACTTGCAGCCGTCCGCAAGGAATTGCCTGTCCGTCTGGAAAACGAAGTCTATGTCAAGCGCCGGGGCGAGATTCAGGATGCGTTTCAGAAAGTGCGGGGCGGACTGCTCAAACAGATGGATCAGACAGCCGGCAAGCAGGGCTTCAATCTGGACATGGACGAGCAGGGCAGTTTGACGCTCTACCCGCTGGTCGAGGGCAAGCGTCTGAGCGAAGAAGAATACGAACGCCTTGACCCCACCCTGCGGCAGGGCTTGAAGCTGAAAGGGGACACGCTGTTGCGGGCTATGTCCGGCATGGTGCGCAAGCTGACCACGGCGGAACAGCATTGTCGTGCTGACGAAAAGACGCTGGAGCGTGAAGTTGTGGGCGCGGTGCTGTCTGCGGTGCTCACGCCGGTGGTAGAGCGGATTGTGCGCAATTGCGGGGCGTCTTGCAAGGATGAAGGGAACACGGAAGCGGCGGGCAACACGCCACTCCAGACGTATTTTGAGAGTCTGCACCGGGATATTCTGGAAAATCCAGAAAGTTTTCTGCCGCGTGACAGCCAGCCGACCAGTGTCGGGCTTTCGCTTGAGAGTATGCAAGCGCACCCTGAACCTGATCCGTATCTGTATGATGTCAATGTCTTTGTGGACAACAGCGCCTTGCGTGGTGCCCCTGTCATCATCGAAGACCACCCGACAAGCGCCAATCTGCTGGGGTGCGTGGAGCGCGAGGCAGAGATGGGGGCGTTGATCACTGATTTCACGCTCATCAAGGCGGGTTCGTTGCACAAGGCCAACGGCGGGTTTCTGGTGTTGCACCTTGAAGATGTGTTGCAGCATCTGGCAGCATGGGAAGGCTTGTTGCGGGCGTTGCGGTCTGGATCTGCACGACTTGAGGAGTCAGGCGACGGTTCGGAAGGTGCTGCGCGCACCAAGGGTATAGAGCCACAGCCGGTGCCTTTGAACCTCAAGGTTGTGCTGATAGGCAACGAAGAGCTGTACGAAACCCTGCTCACAAACGACGACCGTTTTGCGAAGTTGTTCAAGATCAAGGCGCACATGTGCGATACAGTAGAGCGCACCGCCTCAGACATCCGGGCGTGGTTGATCCGTCTTTCCGGGATCATCGACGAAACCGGACTGTTGCCGTTTGGTCGTGAAGCGCTGGCAGGGCTGGTGGATTTCAGTTCGCGGGTGTCTGAAGATCAGAAAAAGTTGTCGCTCAAATTTCCGCTGATGCGTGATGTGATGATTGAGGCTTCAGCCGTAGCCTCTATGGCTGGGGCAACGCTGGTGCTGGCTTCGCATCTGGAAGAAGCGCTTGAGGCTCGGATGCACCGCGCCAATCTGGTTGAAGAGCTGTACATGGAAGAGTACGACCGAGAACTTATCAAGGTCAACGCTACAGGTACGGCTGTGGGGCGGGTCAATGGCTTGTCTGTGTCGTGGTACGGGGATTTTGAATTTGGGTTGCCGCACCAGATTTCTTGCACAGTCGGTGTCGGGCACGGGGGGATCATCGACCTTGAGCGTGAAGCAGAACTCGGCGGCCCCATCCACACCAAGGCCATGCTCATTCTCAAGAGTTACCTTGTGGATCAGTTTGCGCGTACCAAGCCGCTGGTGCTGACAGGAAGTCTGTGTTTCGAGCAGAATTACGGTGGTGTTGAAGGCGATTCAGCGTCAGGTGCGGAACTGGCAGCGCTCCTTTCCGCGATTTCTGGCGTGCCGTTGCGTTTGTCACTGGCGTTTACCGGGGCTGTCTCGCAGTCTGGACAGATCATGGCGGTTGGCGGTGTCTCGCGCAAGATTGAAGGCTTTTTCGGGGTCTGTTCCCGGCGGGGTCTGACAGGCGATCAAGGTGTGATTATCCCGCATGACAACGTGGATCACCTCATGCTTCCCCCTCGGATTCTCGAAGCCGTGGACAAGGGGCAGTTCGGGATTTACCCTGTCCAGCACATCACTGAAGCGCTGGAACTTCTTACCGGCATCCCCGCAGGGCGCCCCCTCAAAAACGGCGGCTTTTCTCCCCGCTCCCTCTACGATATTGTTGATCGTCGCCTCCACGACTTCGGCCACTTCGCTGAACACGCTTTCAGCAAGCCCCTTCGCCGTGGGAAAAAAGAGAAGAAATAAGCATTCGCCTACGAGTATCAGGAGAGGGAACCTTCTTAAAGAAAGGTTCCCTCTTTTCGATGGGGTTTTCCCTTAGAGTCTTTTCATTTTGAAAACGATCTAGGTAAAGTCAGGGTCAACTGCAGCGCGGCCTTCGGCAAGCATGATCTTGATAAACTGGATGGTGCGCTCGTCTACGGGTACGATGGGAAAAGGCGTACCGCAGGCTTCGCAGGGTGCCATTGCGGGCTGGGTGGGCGAAAGGGTGGTTATTTTACGTCCACAGCTCGGACAACGGTAGAAGAAAATCAGTTCCATCCCACACGGTTGTACCGGCTGCACAGGACGCTTTGGCGTGCTCATGAACAGGCTCCTTCAGAACCGGATTCTGATGCGGGCATGACAAGGCTTGCACCTGTCATGTCAGAGGGTTGCGCGATGTTCCAGAGTGCAAGGAGTGTGGGCGCGATGTCTCCGAGCTTGCCACCGTCTTGCAGTGGAATCGAACGGATCGTGTCGTTTGTGAAGGCGACATGCGGGGGCGTTTCCACAATCACGAGCGGAACCTGATTGCAGGTATGCGAGGTTTGCGGGTGGCCTTCGCTGTCCACCATTTCCTCTACGTTGCCGTGGTCGGCAGTGAGCAGCACCCGTCCACCGGAACCGAGCACTGTAGCCACCATGCGCGCCACACAGGTGTCAACCACTTCAAGCGCCCGGATAGCAGCGTCTGTCTTGCCGGTATGCCCCACCATGTCAGGATTGGCGAAATTGCACACCGCAAGCGCGTACTTCCCGGTTGCCGCTCCGGCAGTCCACGCCGCGACAAAGCGATCTGTTACTTCACGCACGCTCATTTCTGGCTTGAGATCGTATGTGGCAACGTCTTTAGGCGAATCCACAAGGATGCGGTCTTCAAGCGGGAAAGGCGCTTCTCGTCCACCGCTGAAAAAATAGGTCACATGCGCGTATTTTTCGGTTTCTGCGATGCGTAACTGCGGGACATCCTGTCTGGCAATCACCTCACCAAGGGTCTGCTGAAGATTGTCCTTGGAAAACGCGACAGGCACCTTGAGTGTGGCGTCATAGGATGTCATGGTCGCAAGCCCGGCAAGGTGCGGCACACGCCCCCGGTCAAAGCCCGTGAAGTCGGGGAAACGAAACGCACTGACCATCTCACGCGCCCGATCTGCACGGAAGTTGAAGAAAAACAGACCGTCGCCGTCTTGAATGCAGAGCCTGGCAGGGTCGCCCAGCAGTCGAGGCTTGATAAATTCGTCGGTTTCTCCGGCAGCGTAGGCGGCTTGCAAGGCCTGTGCTGGATCAGTAAGCCGCTGGTTGTCAGGCCACTGGTCAACGCCGTGTACCAGCAGATCCCACGCTTGCCGGACACGTTCCCAGCGCTTGTCACGATCCATGGCGTAGAAGCGTCCGCACAGGGAGGCCAGCCGGATGGGGTCGCTGGTGGTTTGCGGGTACAAGGTGCGCGTCTCTTCAATCCTTTGCAGCAGATCTGCGAGGAAAGCAGCGCCTTTTGTTGGGCCTGTGTCTCTGCCGTCCATGAACATCTGAAGCAACACGGGGATGTTGTGGCGCGCTGCAAGGTGCATGAGCGCTTCGATATGATTGATATGGCTGTGTACGCCGCCGTCGGAAAGCAGCCCCATGAGGTGGAGCCGTCCGCCTTTACCCCGGATCGCCTCGAACAAGTCGAGGATCACCGGATTGGTGGCAAAGGTACCGTCTTCTATGGCGACATCAATGCGGGTCATGTCCTGATAGACGATCCGCCCCGCGCCGATGTTGAGATGCCCAACTTCAGAATTGCCCATGTATCCGGCAGGGAGTCCCACAGCTCGACCGGAGGCGGTGAGGCTGGTTGTCCCCGGAAGAGCGAGCAGACGGTTGATGTTTGGCGTGTGGGCAAGGCGCGCAGCGTTGCCAGACCCCGCAGGAGCCAGTCCGTAACCATCGAGAATGAGCAGTAACGTCGGAGTGAGTGACATAGCGTAGCCCTCTGGTTCTATAAAGGCGTTAGCAACAGGCAAAAGGCTACAGATCTTCGTCGTCTGCTCTGTCAGGATTGAGAAAGGGGATCACGTCTGCACGGCGCGTGTCAGCCACAGCACCATGCAGCACAGGCGTCTGTTTCCAGAGTGCTTCAAGACGGAAAAGATCCCGCGTTTCAGACTGGAAGATGTGTACTACAATATCGTTGAGATCCACCAGCACCCATTGAGCGGTCTGGTAGCCTTCCATGCGCAGAAATTCGTAGTTGTGTTCCGTACACTGCTGCATGAGTCCATCGGCAAGGCTTTGGGCGTGACGCAATGAGGAGGCCGTAACGACGACCACGACATCCATGCACGGGCTTTTGCCCGCCACGTCAAGAGCCACGACATCGCGCCCCTTGTTGTCTTCGAGCCACTGCGCAAGCACAGCCGTTTTTTCGGCTGCGGGCGCGGTGGAATATTTGCGGGCACGCGGGCGCTTCGCCGGAGTCGTGTATTCGGGAGTTGCCTCGGACGCCGGGGAGGGGGTGTTGTTCTGTTCCATCCCTGTGTACTACCTCATTCTCGCGCAAACTGCAATTATCTGTAGCGACGAAACGGAAACGACTCTTGACCAGCGGCGATAAATGAGGCACTTCAAACCCCATCGAACTTTTGCCAACCGAGTTGGAGGACAGCATGATTTTTGATATGGATAAAGAAACCTTGCCCAGAGAACAACTGGAAGAACTCCAGCTCCGCCGCCTCAAGGATATGTGCAACCGGGTGTATGCCAATGTGCCGCTTTACCGCCGCCGTTTTGATGAAATCGGCATCACGCCGGAAGACATTCGTTCGCTGAACGATATACGTCTCTTGCCGTTTACCGATAAACAGGATCTGCGCAATAGTTATCCGTATGGTATGTTTGCTGTTCCTCGTGAAAACATTGTTCGGCTGCACGCTTCTAGCGGGACAACAGGCAAGGCAACGGTTGTGGGCTACACCAGACGCGATCTTGATACATGGTCGGAGCTTGTAGCGCGCAGTTTGACGATGGCTGGTGCTACGCCTAGAGACAGCATCCATGTGGCGTTTGGGTACGGCCTGTTCACAGGCGGACTCGGTGCGCACTACGGCGGCGAACGCCTTGGGGCAACGGTCATCCCCATGTCTGGCGGCGCGACCAAGCGACAAGTGCAGCTTATGCGCGATTTTGGCGCGACAGTGCTTTGCTGCACGCCGTCCTACGCGCTGTTTCTCTACGAAGCCGGACTTGAAGCCGGGATTGACTTCAAGCAGCTCCCCTTGCGTCTTGGGGTTTTTGGCGCGGAACCGTGGACTGAGGAAATGCGCCACGACATCGAACACAAACTCCAGATCGACGCAACCAATATCTATGGACTGTCCGAAGTCATGGGGCCTGGCGTTGCGATGGAGTGTCTGGACGCCAAGAGCGGGATGCACATCCATGAAGATCACTTTCTGCCGGAAATCATTGACTCAGTCACGGGCGAAACCCTGCCCGCAGGGAGCACCGGCGAACTGGTGCTGACCACCCTGACCAAGGAAGGGATACCGCTGTTGCGCTACCGCACGCACGACATCACGTCACTCAACTACACGCCCTGCCGGTGTGGTCGCACCCATGTGCGCATGAACCGCGTCATGGGGCGCAGTGACGATATGCTGATTATCCGTGGTGTCAACGTCTTTCCCTCTCAGATCGAGAGCATCCTGCTCGAAACAGAAGGTGTTTCCCCGCATTATCAGCTCATCCTCACCCGTGAAGGGAGCCTTGATAACGTTGAAGTGCAGGTTGAAGTCTCTGAGGACGCTTTCTCCGACGCGATCAAGGGACTGCAACAACGCGAAGCCCGCATCCAGAAGGGCATCAAGGAATTTCTCGGCGTCTCGGCAAAGGTGCGCCTTGTCGAACCGCGCACCATCAAGCGCTCTGAAGGCAAGGCCGTGCGCGTGATTGACAATCGAAAGATCTAGAACAGTTACCAAAAGATACAGCATCGGCGGAGGGAACAGGGTTTCCTCCGCCGATGTTTTGTTGACAAGACAAGGGTTTTTCATGGCGTGGGGGCGCGCTTCAGAAAAATTTTTGTCTTTTTTTTCACAAAAGCTGCGGGAGTATTGGTGTCAGAGGGGGGATTTCCCTTGTTATCCTTCTTGACGAAGGCCAGTTTCCCAGATACCTGTCTGTTGAGCTATACGCCTGTCTGAGGCCAGAATATACAGTCTCTACGGGCGGGTTCAGTTGTCAGGGGAACTGGTTATTTTTTTCTATTTGCAAAGGACTGCCACCATGAAGAACGGTCGAAAACTGCTGCGCTGGATTGCGCTGGCGGCGATTGCCGTGATCGGTTTGGGCTGGCTTCTTTCCGATTCACCGTTGCAGGCTGGAGAAATCCGCCCTGACGTGATCCGTATTGATGCCATCGGTCAGCTCAAGTCGAAGCTAGAAATGCCTGCTGCTGTGTTTTTACACGACAAACACACCACAGCGCTTTTGGCTCTGGGTAAGGATTGCTCTGTCTGCCACACCGCGACGAAGGACGGACATGTTGTCAGCTTCTTGCGGCACAAGGACGACAAAAATCCTGAAAAACTTGAAGATTTGTACCATGAAGGTTGCATCGGCTGTCATGCCGATATGGCTCGGAAGGATCTCGACTCTGGCCCCCTCGACGGGCAGTGTCGGTTCTGCCACGCCACAAACGTGCCCACCTCTGCCGAAGCACCCATCAGTCTTGGTGACAAGTCATTGCATTACTTGCATGTCAGTTCCAAGGCGATCACCTCTCCCGGCAACGAAGAAAATTGTGGTGCCTGTCACCATGTCTTTGACGAAAAGCTGAAGAAGCTGGTCTGGGAAAAGGGCAAGGAAGACGCTTGTGCAGCCTGTCACGGACTCCGGGCTGACGGGAACAAGCCTTCGCTCAAGACGGCCGTACACACCAAGTGCGTGTGGTGTCACGTTGCCGTTGCTGACGAATCTCGCCGGGTGCTGACTGCCGAAGCCCATCAGGGTGCGGTTGTTGCGCTGCAAGGTGAGAAGAAGCACAAGGACAAGAGCGAGCACGGTACGCCAAGCGCTGCAAAGCAAGCAGCCGCTATTGAAGCGGCTATCGTGACCGGGCCACGGACGTGCGCTGGGTGTCACACGCTGGCAGCACAGGCAACGTTTAAAAAAGTGCAGGATGTCCCCCGCCTCATGCGCGGTCAACCTGACGCCACTGTTCTGCTTCCTGTAAGCAATCCTACGACAAATACCAATGCGACCCCTCCTGTCACCGGCGATGCCAAAGCTGGCATGAATCCCGTGGTTTTTAACCACAAGGCGCACGAAGCAGCGACAGACAGTTGTCGCACCTGTCACCATGTGCGTATCAGCGCCTGCACAGAGTGTCATACCGTGGGTGGGATCAAGGAAGGCAACTTCGTGACGCTGAGTCAGAGTATGCACGACCCAGATTCCAACCGGAGTTGTGTGGGGTGCCACCAGCAACAGGTTCTGAAGAAACCTGAATGCGCTGGGTGTCACCGTACTGTACAGCCCATGACGCCGGGTTCCTGCGCTTCCTGTCATAAGGACGTGCAAGGCCTGACGACCACGCAGATTGCAGACGGTTCCGCCTTCAAACTGAGCAAGGATGAGCTTGCTGCTATCGCTACGGCAAACCTCACGGCAAAGCCCGTGCCCGCGCTCTCGCCAGCAGATATGCCCGAAACCGTGACCATCGGTTCGCTCTCGAAAGAATTTGAACCCAGCGTGATGCCGCACCGCAAGATCTACGAAGCTCTGCAAAAGGGCATCGGTACCAACGGCATGGCTGCCGCGTTCCACACCAGCCCCACCGCCACCTGTGCGGCCTGTCACCACCACAGCCCCAAGGACAGTCTGGCCTCGCCGCCAAAGTGCGGGAGTTGCCACGCTGTGCAAGCGGACAAGCTGGCTGTCGCAGACAACAGACCTTCCCTGAAAGCGGCGTATCATCAACAGTGCATGGCCTGTCACGATCAGATGCGGATCGAGAAGCCTGCTGCAACCGATTGCGCTGGGTGCCACGCCCCGCGCAAACTGTAGGCGGTACGGAGAAACTATGAATCGTAGATCATTCCTCACTCTTCTGGGTGGTCTGGGTGTGGGTTCGGCTCTGGGCGGCGCGACAAGCGCGACCGCTGCGAGTGGCACCTTTGCCGGCTACCCTGACAGCAACGGCGTGTTGCACGACACCACGCTGTGCATCGGTTGCCGCAGGTGCGAACAGGCCTGCGCCACGGTCAATACCCTTCCCAAACCGGAAAAACCGTTCACCGATCTCACGGTGCTTGACACCACACGCCGCACCACGGCGAAAGAATGGACGGTTGTCAACAAATACAAACCTGTCAGCATGGGGAAAGACGTGTTTCGCAAGGCGCAGTGCCTGCATTGTGCGGAACCCGCTTGCGCCAGCGCCTGCTTTGTCAAGGCCTTCACCAAGAACCCCGACGGCTCGGTGACCTATGATCCCTCGCTCTGTGTGGGGTGTCGCTACTGCATGATCGCCTGTCCGTTCAACATCCCCGGCTACACCTATGACCGCGCGCTCAATCCGCTGGTGCAAAAGTGTACCCTGTGTCACCCGCGCCTTCAGGAAGGCAAACTTCCCGGATGTGTGGAAGCCTGCCCCACGGGCGCGCTGGTGTTTGGCAAGCGCAAGGATCTGGTTCGGATCGCGTGGGAGCGGATCAGCGCGCATCCCAAACGCTATCAGGATCACGTCTACGGTGAACACGAAATGGGCGGTACCGCATGGATGACGATTTCCGGTGCGCCGTTCTCTGCTCTGGGGCTTGATGAAAAGCTCGGTACCAAGCCCGCTGCCGACTACACCAGCGCCGCTCTCGGTGCGGTGCCAATGGTTGTGGGCATCTGGCCTGTGTTGCTCGGTGGGGCGTATGCCATCACGAAGCGCAAGGAACAGATTTCGGCGGAAGAAAAGACCGCCGCTGTCCGTGCGGCTATCGCTCGTACCAAGGAAGAGGCTGAGAAAAAGCTGAAAGCCAGCCTTGAAAAAGCGGAAAAAGACAAGGAAAAGGCCGTGACCTCCGAAGTGAAGAAGGCCGTGGCGGAAGCCGAAGAAGCGTTCAAGGCGAAACTCGCCGCAGCGCACGCCACCGCCGAAGAGGCGCCTAAAGGCGTTGACACCAACAGCGACGGCGGGGAGGTCTGAGATGCGATTCTGGAACAACCTCTCTGAAACACTGGAACGGAAAAAAGAGCGTCTGTCCACCAAGCCTGCCATGCAAGGGTTCGTGGGCAAAACAGTGCTCTCTATCCCGGTGACGCCGGGCAACGTGATCACAGCCGTCATTCTGGGGCTTGGTCTGCTTGTCACCATCGGCAGATTCGGGTTTGGCCTTGGGGCTGTGACCAATCTGACAGACGACTACCCGTGGGGCCTCTGGATTGCCTTTGACCTCTTGTGCGGTGTCGCGCTGGCGGCGGGCGGCTATGTGACCTCTTCGGCCTGTTATCTCTTTGGGATGAAACGCTTTCACTCTGCGGTGCGGCCTGCCATCACCACGGCGTTTCTTGGCTACTTCTTTGTGGTCATCGCGCTCTTGTACGATGTGGGTCAGCCGTGGCGGTTGCCGTATCCGCTTGTTGTGTCGCAGGGCACCACGTCCTTGCTGTTTGAAGTCGGTCTGTGTGTGGGCATCTATGTGACGGTGCTCTTTATCGAATGGTCACCGGCCTGCCTTGAATGGTTGCTTGGCATGAAGGATTCCCCCTGCTGGCTTGCGCGCCTGAAGCCATGGATGCGCTCCATTCGCAAGGGTGTGTTGCTGTTCACCATTCCTTTGACAATCCTTGGTGTGGTGCTCTCCACCATGCACCAGTCCTCACTCGGTGCGCTGTTTCTCATTGCGCCGAGCAAGCTCCATCCGCTGTGGTATTCGCCGTTCATGCCGGTGTTTTTCTTTGTGTCCTCGATGGTCGCTGGGCTGTCTATGGTCATTTTTGAAGGCACACTGTCGCACAAGGCGTTGCACGACAAGATGGACGAAACCCATTTGCGCGAAAACGAAGGCGTGGTGTTCGGGTTTGGACGTGCGGCCTCCTTTGTGCTCATGGGGTATTTTGCCATCAAGATGATGGATCTGGTCATGGACGGCGACTGGAAGTACCTGACTTCCGGGTACGGCGCATGGTTCATGGTGGAAATGCTCGTCTTTGTGCTTCTGCCCGCGTTTCTCTACGCCCTTGGGGTGCGGGAGCGCAACATCCTGCTGGTGCGGGTTGCCTCGGTGTTTGCGGTGCTTGGCATCGTGGTCAATCGGTTCAACGTGTGTCTGGTGGGCTTCAACTGGCAGCTTCCTGCGGCGAACCGCTATTTCCCCAGCGTGTCGGAACTCATCTTGTCCGTGTTTGTTGTGACGCTCATTGTCACGCTGTACCGCTTCATCTCCTCAAAGATGCCGGTGCTGCACGAACACCCCGACTACAAGGACGCCCACTAGGGCAAGGAGTACCATGGAATTTCCTACGCTCTATTCGTTTATGGTCTATACCAAGGGCTGGACGTACATCCTTATGGGCGTCACCTTGCTGGGGTTTCTTGGGTTCTGGCGTTTTCTTTTCGGGCGCGATGCACGCACCGGTAGCCCTGATCCTTCTGATTCCGATTCCGAGTAAGCCGCAAGGAGCTTCGTATGTATAGCTTTCTCACTGGCCCCATGCTCTGGCTTGCCACGCTCGTTTTCGTGCTTGGCCTTGGCTGGCGTGCGGTGCAATACGTCAAAGGTCTGGACTGGCGACTGGAACGAGTCGCCTATGGCCCCGGTCGCAAGATCGGCCTGAAGGGCGCTGTTACATCGGTATTGCAATGGCTTGTGCCCTTTGGGACGCATAGCTGGCGCAAGCAGCCGTATTTTACGATCGCCTTTTTTCTGTTTCATATCGGCCTGGTGCTGGTACCGTTGTTTCTGGCTGGGCACATGGTCATCATGCAGGAACGCTTTGGCTTCAGCCTGCCAACCCTGCCTATGGGGGTGTCGGACACGCTCACGGTGCTTGCCATCATCGGCGGCATCATGATGGTGTTGCGCCGCATCGCTCTGCCGGAAGTGCGCTTCATCACAGACAAGGCCGACTGGTTTGTGCTGTGCCTGACGCTCTTTGTGCTGGTGGCGGGGTTTCTTGCGCGGATGCAGGCCTTTGGCTATGAAGACTGGCTGTTGTGGCACATTTTTGCAGCGGAGCTGGTGCTTGTTTTGGCGCCGTTCACCAAGCTTTCCCACATTGTGCTCTACTTCTTGTCGCGTGGACAGCTTGGGATGGATTTTGCCATCAAGCGTGGTGGTGCCTCACGCGGCCCTGCGTATCCCTGGTAATCTTTCGGGATGACCAGCACTTTTGGAGGACAACATGCCTGAAGGCACATATTGTACGAGAAAACCCATCTCCACCGAGGAAGACCTCAAGGTTCTGCTCGGTGATAAGGGTGGGCAGCAGTATTATAAGGAAATGGAAACGCTGGGAGTGGATACAACCGCTCTGGCGAAAGCTCTTGAAACCACCTGTAAATCCCGTACCCGGACATGGCTTGAGATTTGTGCGCACTGCGGACTGTGTGCGAACAGTTGTTTTCTCTATCTGGCGAACAACCGTGATCCCAAACAGGTGCCGTCCTACAAGATCCAGTCTACGCTTGGCGAAATGCTGCGTCTGAAAGGACAGGTTGACACCAGGTTCATGATCAACGCCATGGAAGTCGCGTGGGCTAAATGCACCTGCTGCAACCGTTGTGGGACGTACTGTCCGCATGGGATCGACATGGGCGTCATGTTCAGCTACTTGCGCGGGCTTCTCTACGCACAGGGTTTTGTGCCGTGGGAACTCAAGATCGGCGCGGGGATGCACCGGGTATACGGCGCACAGATGGACGTGACCACAGAAGACTGGGTGGACACCTGCGCCTGGATGGAAGAAGAAACCGCCGAGGAATGGCCTGACCTCAAGATTCCTGTCGATCAGGAAGAGTGCGAGGTCATGTACATCCTCAACGCCCGCGAACCCAAGCACTACCCGGAAGACGTTGCGCAAGCCGCTATTCTCTTCCATGTTGCCGGGGAAAAGTGGACTGTGCCCTCTGTGGGCTGGGAAAACACCTCGCTCTCCATGTTTGCTGGAGACTGGGAAGCGTGCAAGCAGAATGTGTTGCGCATCTACGGTGCTGTGGAGCGTTTGCGGCCCAAAGTGGTTGTGGGGACTGAATGCGGGCACGCCCACCGAGCCACGGTCATCGAAGGCCCGTACTGGGCGGGACGCGAAGACGGCAAGCCGCCGGTGCCGTTTTTGCACTATGTGGAGTGGCTGGCTGGGGCGTTGCGCAGTGGCAAGCTCAAGATTGATCCGGCAAAGCGTCTGAAAGGCCCTGTAACCTTGCAGGACTCGTGCAACTACATCCGTAACCACGGGCTTGCCGAGCACACAAGGTACATCATGAGCCAGATTGCCGAAGATTTCCGCGAAATGACCTGCAACCGCGAAGACAACTACTGTTGCGGCGGCGGCGGCGGGTTCAACGGGATCGGACGGTACCGGGCGCAGCGTGACAAGGGGCTGTACATGAAGCTTCAGCAGATCCGCGAAACCGGCGCAAAGCTCGTCATCTCGCCCTGCCACAACTGCTGGGACGCGATCCGCGATACCATGGAAGTCTACGGCGTCCACGACATCAAGTGGTCGTTCTTAAAGCCCGTCGTCATCGAAATGCTCGACCTCCCCGAAGGGATGAAAGCTGACGAATAAAGAGAACTCGGAGGGCTTCGGGTGAAGCTCTTGACATAAAAAAGGCTCCAGCGATCGTTCGGATCGTTGGAGCCTTTTTGTGTGCGAATCGTACACAAGCGAAAGAGTCAAAAAGGGGAAGGATTACTGCTTGTGTGCGATGGGGCCTCTGGGGAGGAAACGCCATGTGTCGCGGGTTTCCATGGAGGCGTCGATGATGAAGGGGATGTCGTTGTAGTAGAGTGCGCCGATGGGTACGTCATAATACTCCTGCGCTGCGGCGAAATCCTGATGCAACGGACTTTGCGCCACCCAGAGCGGCGTCAGAACCCAGAGCAACACCCAGATGCAGGTCGATGCCAGAAGCAATTTCAGGTAACCGGGAAGGGGATGTGACATGGAAAATACCTCGAATCGGTGCGCGTACAAACGTTTTGGGGAAAAGAGAGGGGGAGGGAACACAACGTTTCCCTCCCCCGGTGCCGTTAAATCTTCGCCGTGATTTCGGGGAAGACGAGATAGAACATGACATAGGCCATGGCGAGTGTCAGGGCGAGGTTGAGGCTCTGACCACAGACATACAGGATAACCGGCTTAC